>NZ_JAGUQP010000031.1 GCF_018704065.1 Desulfovulcanus ferrireducens
ACCTTGGTATTAGAAAAAGTATTAGACAAACTTTGGCTATTATGGTCAATTCTTAGTGAAAACAAAGAGTTAAACAAAAAAAGACTGCGAAATGATGCTTGAGAGGATGCCAGATGTTGTTGGACAATATAAAATATTAGACTTGAGTCCGGTTACAGGGTGGGATTAGTTCTTGAAACGACTTGGTTGACGCCATACATTTTTCTTAACCTTAGCTGTAGGAGAAGCCACGGCATTATTATCGTAAGCAGTCAGCTTTCAGCAAAAAGAGGATAATCAATACAAGACGGTAAGTAGTGAATCTAAATGGCTATTTCAAAATATGGCGCACAATGCGTAACTTACGGCTTTCATTAATCTTGCTAAACGCTTGCTACATACAAATCAAGTCTGCATGGTGCTCAGGTGGTAATAATAGCCCTTTTTCTTTAACAGCTCTCCACGGGTCCCGGTTTCGATCACGCGTCCTTTATCCATCGCGATAATCATATCGCAACTCTTGATGGTGGAAAGCCGGTGGGCAATAATTATAGTTGTCCGCCCTTTCTTGATCGCCTGTAGGTTGTCGCGGATTATTCTTTCCGATTCATAATCCAACGCCGACGTGGCTTCGTCAAATATCAGTATCCGAGGACCGGTAATGAGTGCTCTGGCGATGGCGATTCTCTGTCGCTGTCCGCCTGAGAGACTGGAGCCTCTTTCCCCCACCACAGTGTCATACCCTTTAGGAAGCTGAGCGATAAACTCGTGAGCGCCCGCAAGCTGGGAGCACTTTATGATCAGTTCCATCGACGCGTCAGGCCGGGCCAGAGCGATGTTTTCCCTAATAGTGCCGCTGAAAAGATAATTTTCCTGAAGAACCACGCCGATATTGTATCGTAACCACACAGGATTCATGTGTCTTATGTCGATACCATCGATATAAATTGCTCCTTCGTTAGCGATATACAACCGCTGAATAAGCTTTGCGATCGTGCTCTTACCGCTGCCACTTCTGCCAACTATCCCCACACTAGTGCCGGCATCAATATTAAAGCTGACTTTGTCAACCACATTGGGACCGTTTGGCGAGTATTTAAACGAGACCCCCTCAAGCCTGAGGTTGCCTTTAAGCCGGGGCAGGGTAACGGCCTTAGTAGACGTAACCTCTAGCGGATGATTAAGAATATCGCCCAGGCGGTCAACAGACAACAGGGCCTGTTGAAAGTCGTTCCACAAATTGACCAACCGCAGCACCGGGCCGGAGAACTGGCTGGCGAACATCTGGAAAGCGATTAGCTGACCGATGGTCAAATCGTTTTGCATCACCAATTTGACCCCGATATAGAGGACAGATATGGTCATAAGTCTTTGCAGGGTCCTGGACAGAGTGCCGGATATATTGGTCATATTGGCCAACCTGAAACTCGAATTGACATATTTGCCCAGGCGGTCTTCCCATTTTTTTCGCATCGACCCTTCAACCGCCAGCGACTTTACCGTCTGAATCCCTGTAACCGACTCGATAAGGTAAGAGTTGGACGCTGCGGCCATCTGGAACTTCTCTTCAAGCCTTCTTCTCAGCTCCGGGGTTATAGTGAGATATAGGATGGCGATTATTGTCACAAAAGCTAAGACAATCAGGGTCAGCTTGACACTATAAAGCAACATTACCGCCACGAAGACAAATGAAAAAAACAGGTCGATAATGACCGACACGGCCTTGTTGGTGATAAACTCCCTGATAGTGTCAAGTTCTCTAACCCTTGCCGCGATATTGCCAACCTTTCTCGCTTCAAAATACCTAAAAGGCAAGGCGAGCAGATGATTGAACAGTTTGGCACCTAGCTTGGCGTCCAGCTTGCTTGTGGTATGAATGAAGATATAATTCCGGGCCAAGTTCAGAAGTAGTTCGAAAACCATCACCGCCCCAAAGGCCACTGCCAGCACGTCGAGGGTTGTCATGCTCCGATGCACAATCACCTTGTCCAGAATTACCTGGGTGAAAAGCGGCGTCACCAAGCCGAAAAGCTGGACCACAAAAGAGCCCAGTAACACTTCGCCGATAATCCGTTTGAACTTCGCTATCTCGTTCAAAAACCACTTGAACCCGAAAACGGTCTGAGACGACAAGGGCCTGTTCTTTAAGATTATAAACCTGCCGGAAAATACCTCGTCGAATTCTGCGAAACTTTTTTCAACTGTTTTCTTTTCCGCGGGCACAAACAACAAAACCTTGTCCTTATCCTGGTTAACCTTGAGCAGGACAACATAGGAATTGTCATTACAGACAACTATCGCCGGCAGCGGATATTTATCAGCCGCTTTCTCCAGAGAAATGTCTTTTTTGAGTTTAGCCCGAAAACCGTATTGTTTGGCGATTCTTAAGAGTTCTTCGGGTCTTGTTTCGTCATTGTCAATGCCGAACTCTCTCACTATGGCGCGAATATCCACGTCGACCTGGTTTATCCGGGCAACTACGTCGAAAGAAATCAAGGCGGTATTCATTTAACAACACTTTCAGTAAGAAATTTCAGGTGTATCCTGTTGGAAACCCGCTCAATCTTCTTAAGCGTTATATCAAGCTGTCTGGTAAGCAATTCCACCTGCTGTTTCAGCAAAGATATCCGGTCGGTTATTTTATGTTCAGTCAACCTTTGCGCCATTTCATACTTGTTGTCGGCCTGCGCTAGACACTCATTCCACCTGGTTCTGCTGTGCTCGAACAGGCGCGCATTGTCCACCAGGGTGTTGATCTTTTTTTTCTGCTCAGCAAGCTTTTTGTCTCTCTGTAATTCGAGCCTGTAAAGCTCTGTTTTAAGCTGTTGCCCCCTTGACATGTCCCCGAACCCCTGGAACAGGTTAAGATCGACTACTACGCCGACCGATACGTTCCTTTCCCGCATGGAGTTAAAAGAGGAAGTGAAACTCGCTGAATCTTTGCCATAAAACCGGTAGGAAGAATACATGCTCAGCTTCGGCAGCCTTTCTCTCTTTAGGATTTCGTATTCCGCGACCTTTTTAGCGATTTCAATATCATATGCCATAATTTCGGGCATCTGGCTAACATCCGGCCTGGTGAGCTTGCCCTTTGTGTCAGGAAAATCTTCGAACTGGACGCTGTCCACCTCATATGTTTCGCCAGTGTAGAACATTAACGTATTCAAAACTCTTTGTAGCTCCAGCCTGTAACTATCCAGTTCCTTGGCCTTATCGGCAAGATCGATTGCCGCATCAATTAGGTTTATTTTCCCCGCGGCGCCCGCCTTGTAAAGCTTTTGGGTAAGGCGGTAGATCTCTTTTTTCAGTTTGAGTATTTCTTTGAAGGTGCGAATATTTTTAGTCAGGACCAGCCCTTTTGTATAGAGCGACAGCACATTTACCTTTGTATCGGTGACAAGCCTGGCTAACGCAAGTTCGGCGAGTTTTATATCTCTCTTGGTATTGTCGTATTTCATTCCTCTGGCGCCGAAATCAAAAAGGTTGTAGTTGAGATTAACTGACAGCGAATGCTGGTAAGTCGAGTCGTTACTATTTAAAGTCGTCTCGCCGACATAGGCTATGCCTTTGGCTTCTTTATCCAGATCGCGGATATATTCGTTGTTCAACCTTACGGACAAGGTAGGAAAATACATGGCCCTGGCCTCTGTGAGTTTCAACTTGTTGATCTTTATATCAACTTCAGCGATCTTGAGGTCGTAAGATTTCTTAATAACTTTTTCGATAACGCGATCAAAATCCAGTGTTCGGGCATCAACCGGCCGCAAGGCAAACAGCGCAAAGAGAACGGTGGCAAGAACACATCTAAGCGAGTGGACCGCATGGCTTGAGCTTGGAGTTGAAAATTCAAACATTACTGTCTGTTGAAGGATGTAATTGAAAAACGACGACCTTGTCTTGTTGAATAGCTAAATACTGTCCGCTAACCCTCTTTTTATGCATGATTCCAGGAATTGACGACTATATATGAATTGTTCATCCTGTTTGACATTTTTTATGGAATTTAACGCTATTACTTCATTAGCTGCAAAAGCAAGCAACTACTGAACAATCCAGTAGATATGGGTGTTGGTAAGGTATGAGCCGATTGAAAGCTCATGCCCTTCGATAGCGTTATTGGTGTAGCTCTGGTTTGTAAGTGTTACTCTGTCTCCCTCACTGTATTCGAACACAAGATTTGACCCTTCCATGAAAAGGGCAACGTCATCTTTTGTGACGCCCTCTCCGCGGTTGAATACAATTGTCATAAACCCTGGCACCTCCGATAAAATCTTCTCCCTGAGCACCTCTTAGAGTATCATCGCTGCTTGCCCGGCATAAAGATAGTCAACTCCTTCAACTCCCATTAAGGTATCAACGCCAGTCCAGTATAAACTTTATCGTTGCCATCTCCCCCTGCATCTCATTACTGCCTAATGTAGCCATGATAATATCGTCTCCACCTTTCGCATAAATTACATGGCTTGGCTCTGTATCTCTTGTCTTGTTTGTATCGTCTATTCCTATATGAGAAACTATACTTTTCAGACCAGAATACTTCCGTCTACAAACACAATTCGTTACTCTTTTGATAGATAACAAACGCCATGAATCACGTCCTTGTTATCTCCCCACGCTGAATATATAAATATCGACTCCCTGCCTACTTCTATGCATCATTTTCATCATATGCACAATCGCCCAAAAGTATTAATTTTGATATTTTTTTTGGCTAAAATCATAATACTTTTCTAATACTAAAGTACTAGAGAAAAACAAAACAACTAATACCTTGGTATTAGAAAAAGTATTAGACAAACTTTGGCTATTATGGTCAATTCTTAGTGAAAACAAAGACTGAAACAAGAAAGGCTGCGAAATGATGCTTGAGAGGATGCTAGATGTTGTTGGACAAAATAGTTGGTTGAGTAGTTGAGCAGGTGAGTGGTTGACTATGTAGGATGGGCAGTGGATATAGGACTCTGGAGTAAAATTTTTCCCAGATTGCGGCCAAATTCTCGATTATTACCACTGCACAGAGTATCTGTACAGGTTTGATTCCTTAATTATGACAAAACTTTGCTAAATAGGAATAAAAAAAGAGAAAACAATCAGCAGATGCAATGCCAAAATTAAAGCTTCTCAAAAATCAGTGCAAATAGCGGATGCGTCCACGGATATCTCCGTTGCTAAAGCCTTTAGGAAATGGAGAAGACTCACTGAAAGTTGAAAAGGACTACTCCCCCGCCCTGTGATCCCTCAGGCGTTTAAAAATGCCTAGCGACCCACTGCGCGGCCTGATACCTGTTGGAAACGTTAATTTTGTTGTAAATATTGTAGATATGTGTCTTGACGGTGTTGAGGCTAATGCCGAGATAGTCGGCAATGTCTTTGTTGCTGGCTCCATGAGCAAGCATGCTGAGTATTTGTTTCTCTCTGGAGGACAAGCCATAGTTCACTAGCGTCTCATCGGCGGAAGTTTTGGGTTCCAACAGGCATTTCCACAAGATCTCTCTAGAATACCACCACTCCCCCTTCAAAATTGCAGAAATACCTTTGAGGAGCATCTCCAGTTCTTCGTCCACATAAAAAATGCCCCGCACGCCTCGAGTCATTGCTTCTTTTTCAATTCCCTTGGCTGGCTCTACATTAAAAAGGGCCATTAGACATTGGGACAAGTTCCACTCTGTCTTAGACTTGATCACGACCCACAAGTCAACGAGATCAGTGTTTAGGCAATCCAGCAGCAAACACGCCCGGACCAACTTGTTATCTACATTGGAGTGGAAACGCAGGCTTGAACCGGTCGTACACTTTAACCCTATTTTCGTTTCTAGGAACGAAACAAAAAGTTTATTTTGTAGTTTATTCGGGCCGACAATATGAATTGAAGTTACGGGTATTGAATCCGGAGCTATCTTCATTTGTATTTAGTCACTACAAATTTTAGGTGAAAATTAACCCTCGGCAAATGATTACAAAACTGATTTGCACTATTGCTGAAAACGAATTTGTGTCGGGTTAGCCGATGGACGCAAATACAGTCGATGATAAAAAATCAATTTTTATGGAACAGGCCACTTAAGCTATTTAAAAATTCAGATACATATCATTATAATTTTCTATAAATCAGCCTTACAAAAATTGTCAAGCAAAGAAATTATCCAGGAACTATTATAAACAAAATACCACCAACAAGCTCTAACTGCCTGCCAAAAAAATAATACTCCCACTTTTTGTAACTTTACCGTAACCAATTCGATATATAATACTTTTTGCAAAAAACTACATTCCTTACTGTCAATGTAAACACATTTTTATTTTTGGTTCTTTCCATTTCAAGTCTCGTCGGCTCCGCCACAAAACAAAAAATAAGGGCTTAGAGGAATTCCCTAAGCCCTTATTTTTTTGTTCTTCTTAAAACTTCTTCAAATTTCTTCATTTTAGTGTCGCAAATTTGCCGCAAATTACTTTTTTATCCCTTTGCTATCATTATTTTTACATTACCCTCCATACTGCACCAGTTTGCCTGACCACCTGATACCATAAAAGAAAAACTAGGGCTAATGGCCAATTAAAAATCGCACACTTTAGGTAAACCATACTCCACAAACGCCCCACTATCCCTGCCCAAATTTTGGGAACATTTTAGTTTGTCTTGAGCCCCTGATGTCATCGTTTCAGTCAATACAAAAAATATTTATTTATTAATATTTGCTATTAGACTTTCATTAATAAAATAATATTAATGATGCAAAAATTGTTCTTTTTATTCATGCTGCCTCACCTGGCGCTGCCTTCAATCCAGGTCCGGCAACATTTGTATTTACGATTCTGTTTACCTGCGCTCTCTTTTGCTTACTTCAGTACACTACTCGAAAAAGCACAAAGCTAATAACTCTCTTTATCAATAGCAAACAAGAAGAATGCTCCACCAGGGGCAATTACAGACAGAAACTGAAGAGCATGATCGTAGAATATCTGCTTGAAAAGGGAACCGGCAGCATCAATGAGGATTCGCTGCTTGTGGGACACAACATTTTTGGCGTGTTTGACGGAGCTACAAGCCTTTGCGGCACGACCTGGGAAGATGGGAAGACAGGAGGTTTTTTTGCATCTTCAATTGCATGCAAAACATTTTCTCAAAACAATGATTCCCTTTTAGCGCTTGCTGAGCAGGCAAATAAAAAAATTCGGGAGGCCATGCTGGAAAAAGAGGTCGATATTACAAAAAAGGAGTATCTCTGGAGCACGAGCATGGCGGTGGTCAGAATCGTCGACAACCGGATCGATTGGGTTCAGACCGGCGACAACCTTGTGCTGATAATCAAAAAAGACCACTCCTGGGAGCTTCTGACAGAAGTCTACGACCATGACAGGGAAACCCTGACAATGTGGCAAAATATGGCCGACAGCTGTTCCGGTGATATTTTGACAGAGCTTAATGACCAGATCAAAAAGGTCAGAAAAGAGATGAATATCAGCTATGGAGTCTTAAATGGAGAAAAAGAAGCCCTTAATTTTATAAACACAGGCTCAGCTCCTATCGATGACATCCGCCACATCCTCCTTTTTACCGACGGTTTATTCATCCCGCATGCAGACCCGCAAACACCCAGATCCTTTGATGAATTTAGCAGACTTTTTCTCAAATCCGGTCTCAAAGGCATAAGAGAGCACGTACGGAGTCTTGAAGAAACAGACCCTCGTTGCTGTCGCTACCCCCGCTTCAAGCTGCATGACGACATCGCTGCAGTGGCAATTTCGCTGTCTTAAATGGAAAAACTGTATTTCAAAAATTGTAATATTGTCTGGCCAGCCATTAAAGGCGACGCTAAAAATTTACAAAACTTTGTCTAGACAAATGGGATAAGCTTGGAAAATAAATTAGTCATGGTTTTAGGAGCTTAAATCCGGTTTCCGGTTCAAGTACTCGTGCAGCCGTAGTATCAAGCAATTCAAAAAGAATGACCTCCATTACGTGCCATACCTTTACTCCTGTGCGAACACATCCAGTTACGGAAGACGATTTTCTGCCACAAGCCATATGCATATGTAACAAAGGATTGCCTTCTTCATCAGGGAACAGTGTTCCGGTGCCAACTATCTCATGCACATTGCCCAAGATATGATCCATAGGTTTCACAGGGGTTACTCGCCCCTGTTCAGGTCCCACTACAAGCCTGCTTCCTTTATCCGCACCGCCAACTATGATTAAGGCAGCGGCTTTAATGGAGTGTTCGCGAGCAAATTGTTCAATTACCTCATGGACAACCTCACCGTCTTCAAGACGGAGAATAAAAATGCGTCCCTGTTTGGCCTGCGAATATTTCATGATTTAACCTCGTTAGGTTTTTTAAAAATTGTCAGTACTACTGCTACCATATGCCATTCGAACCATTTTTTATTTTAAAATTGCATTAGCAATTACAACTAGTCAATCGTTTGCTGGCCACGGCCTGGTCCAAAAGAACCCCTAACCCCTATTTCTTTGAAAGTCTCTTTATTCTTCACGATTCCTGCCACTTCCAACATCTCCGATGAAAGTATTTCCACTCCTTGCGACAACCTCCTGTAATGCTTCTCCTGGAATTGGAATTTTGCCGTCATCAAATTAGTTAGTTAAAGTTGATTACTACCAACCATTAAAAACCTTTTTGTTGGAGACATGTCGATGAAGCCTCTGCGTCATCGCTACTTGCAGATTCAGCAAGTCAGGTATTGCCTTTCTGGCCAGAATTCCAAAAAAAAATAAACATCTAACCTTTAGATACAATACAAAGAATGTTAATCTAATGCCAAGCTCTCATTGAAGACAGGCCTTTTTTGGGTAAAAATTTTTTTTTGACTTAAGTCAATCCAAATTTGAAAAAGAAGGTTACTGTAAGACCAGATAACATAAAAAGAAGGAGGTTTACACGGTGGTAAAACGCAAAATTATTCACATAGATGAGGAACTTTGCAACGGCTGTGGCCAATGTATCCCGGCTTGTGCCGAAGGTGCCCTGGCCATTATTGATGGCAAAGCCAAAGTTGTAGCTGACAAGTTTTGTGATGGTCTTGGAGCCTGTCTGGGACATTGTCCTACAGGAGCCTTAAAGATTATTGAACGCGAAGCAGATGAATTTGATGAAGAGGCAGCCATGGCCCATGTGCAGGCTCAAAAAGTCGCCCAGACTCAAAAATCAGAGAGTGATCGCCGAGAAATTCAAAAAGAGAGACATGGGGGGTGTCCTTCGGCTAAACCCATGGTCTTGTCTCCCTGCGACCAGGCCAACATTCCCCGGGCTCAGGAAGGCTCCAACCTTTCCCACTGGCCAGTACAGATAAGGCTTATTCCTCCTAGTGCGCCTTTTTTAAAAGAAGCTAATCTCCTGGTAACAGCCGATTGTGTGCCAGTGAGTTTGCCCAGTTTTCAGTCACAGTTTGTGCCAGGCAAAGTTGTAATGCTAGGATGCCCTAAGTTTGATCCGGCAAATGAATATGTGCAGAAATTTGTCCAGATTTTTAGCGAGAACGATATCCAGTCGGTTGTTGTTTTGGAAATGGAAGTGCCATGTTGTTCCGGGCTACATAAAATTGTGCTTCAGGCATTAAAACTGGCCGGCAAAAGTTTGCCCGTTAAAAGAATTATTGTCCGCAGAAACGGGCAGATTGAGGAGAAACCTCTATCAACGTTTTAGAAGTAGGATAGTGTTTGTGGACACGATTTGGGGGCAGAGAACAATCAAGAAGTATCTCTAGTTTGCCTTAATTAAGGTTATACAGTCTTGAGGGCAAGTGACAACAGCCTCTTCGATTTGTTCTTCTGTCCCTGCCAAAGGGTCCAGAATAAAAGCTTTTCCGGTCAGCTCATCAATGGCAAACACCTGGGGACAAATTTCTACACAGGCTTCACATCCAGAGCACTGCACCTGATCAATGAAGATTTCTCTATCCATTATGATTTCTCTTTTGCAGACTAAAGAGGTTAAAGGCGGCTAAGCCCCAGCGCGATTTCTTTTAACTTCTCCTGATCCTTCAAAGTAATGGTATTTCCATTAATTTCAATTAACCCTTTGTCCTTAAATTTTTTTATCACTCTGGACAAAGTTTCGGGGATCGTGCCTAGTAAACTAGCTAACTGATTTTTATTTATATCTAAGCTAAATGTGCTTTTCCCCTTGGTTTCTAAGAGCAAAAGAAAATGAGCGGCTAACCGCGCAGGCACTTCCTTTAAACTCAAATCCTCGATTTTAGCTACCAATTCCCTGAGCCGCAAAGCAAATAATCCCAAAAGATGCAGCCCCAGATCAGGACTTTGGGCCAAAAGTTCCCTAAAACTTTGCCTGGGGAAAAATAGTATAGTGCTGTCTTGCAAGGCCTGGGCATTGGCCGGATATTTCTGGTCAAAAAAGACAGCCACTTCAGCAAAGATCTCTCCCGGACCAAAGATATGCAGGATGTGCTCTTTGCCCATAAAAGAAAGTTTAAAGATCTTAACTTTGCCCTTAACCAAGGCATAAAAACCTTTTGCCGGTTCGTTTTCAAAAAAAATATCTTCTCCTGCCTGATACCTTTTGACGATAACGATCCGGGCCAGACTTTTTAACTCTTCTTCTGGAAGCTGGCTTAAGAGTGGTATCTGTTTTAGTTGATCTAGATTAGTCATTTTGATGTTTATAAATTAGTTGTTGCAATTAAAAATTCAAGCTACGAACAAAATCCTTTATGCTACAGAGGCATTAAGCCCACCCTTGATAGTAGCATTATTACATAAAGCTCGTAGTTCACGAGTAAAAAAGTTTCCGTTTTGAGTATACACTATTTTCACGATAAATTTGACTTAAGTCAATGTCTGGATGCGAATAAACAACTATCTCTTCTTCCCAAGGTTGAGGGGATGTGTTATTCTGTAAATCTTAACAAAAACTTAACACTATAAACATTTAAGAACAGGTACTTAAAATTTGAGTGCCTGGAGGGAGGAAACGCTATGTTTTGTTATCAATGCGAGCAAACAGCCAAAGGAACAGGATGTGTAAAGGTTGGAGTATGCGGCAAACAATCTGATGTTGCTGCTCTGCAGGACCTTTTAATTTACGCTTTAAAAGGCTTATCCCAGGTGGCATTAGCAGGCCGAGAAGCAGGTGTAAATGAACGAGAAGTAAATGTATTCACCTGCGAAGCCTTATTTTCTACCCTAACCAATGTCAATTTTGATCCGCAGCGTGTAGCCGATCTCATTAAAGAGTGCGTCCGCTTAAGAGACGAGCTAAAACAAAAGGTCGTGGATGCTGGAGGACAAGTACCGGATTCTGGCCCGGCTGTTTTTGAACCAGCAGCCACTCTTGAGGAAATGGTGGCTCAGGGTGAAGAACACGGTATTCTGGCAGAAAAGGACCCTGATCCAGATATCCATTCCTTAAAGCAGACTTTAATTTACGGCATCAAAGGTATATCAGCTTATGCTGACCATGCCCAGATTTTGGGTCAGGAAGATGATGAAGTTTACAAATTCATCCAAAAAGGGCTGGTAGCAACCCTGCGCCAGGACATGGATCTGGGCCAATGGGTAGACCTGCTCCTAGAATGCGGTCGAATTAATATTCGGACCATGGAGCTTCTAGATGCTGGCAATACATCAACCTATGGCCATCCAGTACCCACAGAAGTCCCTCTTGGGGCAAAAAAAGGGAAAGCCATTCTCGTCTCTGGTCACGATTTAAGAGATCTTGAACTTATCCTGAAACAAAGCCAGGGCAAGGGCATTTATGTTTATACCCACGGAGAGATGCTTCCCTGCCATGGCTATCCTGAACTGAAAAAATACGAACATTTTTATGGGCACTATGGTACGGCCTGGCAAAACCAACAAAAAGAATTTGCCAAGTTCCCCGGGGCCATTGTCATGACCACTAACTGCCTGCAAAAGCCTCTTGATAATTACAAGGGAAACATCTTCACTACCGGCCTTGTAGCCTGGCCAGGAGTGAAGCATATTCAAGACAAGGATTTTACCCCGGTTATTGAAAAGGCCCTGGAAATGGAAGGGTTTACGGAAGACACAGACAAAGGCACTGTTATGGTTGGATTTGCCCGCAATGCCGTACTTTCCGTAGCCGACAAGATTATTGAGGCGATAAAGGCAGGCAAAATCAGGCATTTCTTCCTGGTCGGTGGTTGTGATGGTTCCAAACCGGGCCGAAGCTACTACACAGAATTCGTGGAAAAAGTTCCTGAGGACTGCATTGTTTTGACTCTGGGTTGTGGCAAGTTCAAGTTCTTTGATAAAAAACTTGGAGATATCGACGGAATCCCCAGACTTCTGGATGTAGGTCAGTGTAACGATGCGTATTCTGCAGTGCAGATAGCCCTGGCCCTGGCAAAAGCCTTTGACTGCGATATCAATGACCTGCCTTTATCCCTTGTTTTGTCCTGGTACGAGCAAAAAGCCGTGGCAATCCTGCTCTCTCTCTTGGCCTTGGGAGTAAAAGATATTCGCCTTGGGCCCTCATTGCCGGCTTTTATCAGCCCAAATGTCCTGGATTTTCTAGTTAAAAACTATGATATTAAGCCCATTTCTACTCCAGAGGAAGACCTAAAAGCCATATTGGGCTAAAACTACCCCCTCTTTACACAAAACACATAAACAAAACGAGGGCCGGGCTAGACCCGGCCCTCGTTTTGTTATTGTATATTCTATTTATTAAATTATTCCAAGACAGCTTTAGCAAAAGCTCCAAAACCAATTTCATCTATAAAATGACCTAGGCGCTTCCTGGTTTTGGAACTTTCATAAAACTTAATGATTTTCTCGGCAACTTCTAATGCTTCTTCAGAGCTTAAACCTTGTATTAACTTTTGTGCTAACCTTGGCTTGGCTCCGCCCTGGCCACCAACTGTAATTGTCCAACCATCTGACATCCCAATGAAGCCTAACTCTTTAATACAATTCTCTGCGCACTGGTTGATACAACCGGAAACACCCATTTTAAATTTATTAGGCAAATCATATCCATGATAAAGTTTATCCAGTTCCAGACCCAGGGACAGGGAATCCTGCTTTGCCAGTGAACAAAAAGTTGTGCCCGGGCAAACTTTAACACTGCGCACACATAGACCTACAGCAGCTCCTGGCTGAACTCCCAGTTCTTCCCAAATTTTGTCAATGTCTTCCTCTTTGACACCGACCAAGGCAATCCTGGCGGCACTAGTTACTTTTAAAGCTGCCACTGCGTATTTTTCAGACACATCAGCTAATTTCCTCAGAAACTCCGGAGCAACAATGCCTGCAGGTAAATGAGGAACAATAGCGTAAGTAGTTTTATCCCGTTGTAACACAGCTCCTTTCTTTGCCATAAATTTTTCCTCCTTATTTGTGGATGCTATTAGCAAATATATCTTATATTACATAGTTCAAATATAGTTCACACCAAGGTTTAATTCTCCACAGGTGCATAATAACACCGCTTAGGAGAATGCACGAGACCCTTTTCCCTCAACATCTTTATCGCCTTTGATACTTCCTTGCTATCAACTCCTAACGACTTTGCCACATCTCCCGGCCGCACGGGCTTTTGCGCATCTTTCATGGCCTTTAAAACTTTTTCTTCGATATCCATTACCCTTACCTCCCTTTTTGAAAAGTTATCATCCGTTGTTAGTAATAATTATTATTATCAAATACTTACCTCTTGTCAATCCCTTTTCTTTATTTAACCTTATCGACAACAAAAAAACATAAAAATTCAGACAGTTAGGCAGACCAAAAACTTCCATTCCCCATTCTGCGAAGTATTCTGTCCCACTAATCGGACAAACAAATTACACTTTAAAATACCTTAAATTAAAATAGCTTTTACTACAAGTACAAAAAATATTAACACCAACCACTCCCTCAATAACTAAATTTCCAACTCTTAAATTTTGGGGTTTACAAGAGAGTCTTTTGTGAAAGCTTCAAGAAGGGCTGGAGGTAATAAGATAAAAAAAATTTCTATACTCTATTGCTGAGTAAATTAAACAAATCAGGAACGAAAATTAGGCAGGATGATGCTACTAGTGTAGCTTGTTTCTCTGTAACCAAAATTAACAGGCTAACCCACTATTTTGATTGCCCCTTGTCTTTAATCAAATTTTTATGTTTACATGTCACTATCACCATCGAGGGCTAACTGGCACTCAGGACAAATTCCAAAAAAATCAAAGCTATATCCAAGAACTTTAAATCCGGAAAAATTCTTGGATTTAAGCTCAATACTTGGTTCATAATCAACATCACAAACACGCCCGCACTCAATGCATCGAACATGGCAATGCGGCTTTGGATTGCCATCAAACCTTTTTTGGCGCCCAGCTATATCCAATTTTTGGATCAGGCCCATCTCACACAAGATATCCAGGTTTCGGTACACTGTACCCAAACTAATCTTTGGCAAACTTTTGCGCACCATATCATAAACTTCATCCGCGGTCGGATGAGTTTTTACTCCTTTCAAGGCCTCTAAAATTACCTTTCTTTGCTTGGTTAAACGCTTACCTTTTGGTAATTTCATTTTCTCCTCCTATTAAAGAAAAATTATTATCTATTTGTATACGGAGAAAATTTCAGTCAAACTCAACTTTGAATAAAGCTAAGCTTCTGCAAAAAAACTAAAAAAGATAAAAGTTATTTTAAAATATTAGAAAGCAAGGTTGACAGAAATCAAACCATCATTAGGTTTGTACAATGAACTCTTTCCTAAAAAATCTTTTTGGAAGCCAGTTTAATTGATAATAATTATTAATTAAACTTTTGTCAAATATAACTCTAAACCAAAATCTGGAGGTAAGTATGAGCTGCAAAACACCATTACTTGGGAAAAAGATGCCTGAGCTGGTGGTCAAAACTACACATGGCCAGTTAAAGCTCCCTGAAGATTACAAAGGGAAATGGTTCATTTTGTTCAGCCATCCGGCTGATTTTACACCAGTTTGCACAACTGAGTTTGTAGCGTTTCAAAAACAGTATGATCAATTTAAAGAGTTAAACTGTGAGCTAATCGGCCTATCCATTGACCAGGTCTTTTCTCATATCAAATGGGTGGACTGGATTAAAGAAAACCTGGACGTTGAGATAAAGTTTCCTATCATTGCTGATGACATGGGGCAGGTAGCCAAAACTTTAGGCATGATTCATGAGGGAAAAGGGACCAATACCGTACGCGCAGTATTCGTTGTCGACCCGGAGGGCATCCTGCGTCTTATGCTCTATTACCCGCAAGAATTAGGTCGAAACATAGAAGAAATTTTGCGCATAGTTAAAGGCCTGCAAACTTCGGACAAAAACGGTGTAGCCATACCAGCCAATTGGCCCAACAATGAACTTATAAATGACCATGTAATTATACCTCCTGCATCTGATGAAAAAACCGCCAAGGAACGTAGAGGACAAGAGAATTGTTATGATTGGTGGTTCTGCCACAAAAAGATTTGATCCCCCCTTCTTACATAAAAAAGGCGGGCTTAAATGCCCGCCTTTTTTATTATACGGCTTCTATGTATTCAAATCCTTCTTAGCTTTCCATCCTCAAATCTTCCAAGTTCACTCTTAATACGCCTCTTCGTACTCCAAGTCTTTAGCTGTCAGCGTGTGGCTAAAGGTCTTATAAACCCAAAACTGATATGCAATAACAATGGGCACAAAGGTCAAAGCCACTCCAAGCATAATTTTTAAGGTGAGCGGACTTGATGAGGAATTTGTAATGGTCATACTGTAGGCCGGATTCAAACTGGATGGCAGAAGAGCCGGGTAAATTCCTATCACCCCAAAAAGGGTTGTCCCGGCAATAGTGACAGCTGAGGCAACCCATGCCTTTAGCCAACTATGAGCAGCCATATAAATACGGGACATAAAAATGCCGGCCAAAGGCAGGGCCAAAACAATAAACAAAACCGGATAGACAAGATAGTTGGCATAAAGCTTGGTAGTTACAGCACTGAATATCAGAAATAAAACTGCAACCACAACTTTAATCGGCCACACCTTAACCGCCACTAAACCACTTCTAAGCTGCAAATCTCCTTCAGTCCTGAAAGCCAGCCACAGGGCGCCATGCTCAAGAAACAGAAGAACAAAAAGAACTCCGCCAAGCAAACCATATGGGTTAAGCAAGGTAAAAATATTACCCTGAAAAACACCATTCTCATCTATGGGAATTCCTTTAAAAATATTGGCAAACGCGACACCAAGCAGAAGAGCTGGCAGGAAACTGCCCACGAACATGCAACCATCCCACAATGCTTTCCAGGCCGGGCTTTCCACCTTGCTTCGAAATTCAAAACTGACCCCGCGAATAATTAAGGCAACAAGCAAAAGCATCAACGCGGTATAGAGGCCTGAAAACATAACCGCATAAGTTTTGGGAAAGGCTGCAAATGTGACACCGCCTGCTGTTATCAACCAGACTTCATTGCCATCCCAGAACGGCCCCATGGCATTATAAATAATTCTTTTTTCCTGTTCATTTCTAGCCAAAAAAGGCAATAGCGTTCCTAAACCAAGGTCAAATCCATCCAGAACAAAATATATTGCCCAGAGAACTCCCCAGAGCAAAAACCAGATTGTCTCTAACATCTTTCCCTCCTGGTAGTTATCGCAAATTTAAGCTTCCGGTCCCTTGCGAGCAAATTTTGCCAGAAGATATATATCCACCGCGCCTAAAAAGGTATATAAAATGGTCAAAAGAGCAAAGGAAAACCAGACTTGTCCACTGCTCACCGGAGAAACAGCATCAGAGGTTTTCATCAAACCATAGACAATCCAGGGCTGTCTGCCAACTTCGGCCACAATCCAGCCAGCTTCATTGGCAATATAAGGTAGCGGAATGGCCCAAATCAAAGCTTTCAACAGCCCTTTGCTTTGCAGAGGATTGGCTTTATTTTTCCAGGCCAGAAAAGAAAGCAAAAGAAATAAAAATGCCAGGCCAACCATGATTCTAAAGGAATAAAAAGTAAGCGCGACCGGTGGCCTTTCCTCTTTGGGAAAATCTTTCAATCCTTTTACTGTTGCAGAAGGGTTATGATAAGCTAGAAAACTAAGCAGGCCAGGAATAGGAATAGCTTCCAGTGAATTCTTCTCATTATCCTCATCCGGAACAACTAAAAGATGCATAGGCACATTGCTGCCAGTCTCCCATAAAGACTCCATAGCTGCCAATTTTGTAGGCTGTGTCTCAGCAATCTCTGAGCCGTGAAAATGGCCTTCCACAACTTCCACCAAAGAGAAGATCAAAGCAAAAGTAGCTGCAATGCGAAAAGATTTTTTAAAAAAGTCCACCTTATTGCTACGCAACAGATGGTAGCTGGAGACTCCCAATACAAAAAATCCGGCCAAAATGTATGCTCCGGTTATTGTATGCAAAATTTCCAGCCAGGCAAACTTGTGGAACACTACATCCCAAAAGTTAGCCAGCTCTGCCCGGCCATTTCGCATGACATAGCCAACCGGATGCTGCATAAAGGCGTTGGCAATTAGAATCCATATGGCAGAAAGATTGGATGCCACGGCCACCAGCCAGATACTTAAAAGATGCATCTTAGGTGAAAGCTTATCCCATCCAAAAACCCACACAGCAATAAAAGTTGACTCCAGAAAAAAGGCTGCCGTTGCTTCAATGGCCAGCAAAGAACCAAAAATATCACCCACATACTCAGAATATTTGGACCAGTTAGTGCCGAACTGAAATTCAAGAGTTATCCCGGTTACCACACCCAAAGCAAAATTAATCAAAAACAGCTTGCCCCAGAATTTGGCCATACGTTTGTAAGTCTCATCGCCAGTTTTAACATAAATGGTTTCCATGATTGCTACTAACATGGAAAGCCCCAGTGTTAGGGGTACAAAAATGAAGTGAAACATGGTTGCCATGGCAAATTGTAGCCTGGACAAAAAAACCACGTCCATTATTGCCTCCTTATTTTTTAATCTGACTTCGGTTCAAGACTTTCTTTCACAATTTGGCTAACCAACTCTCTTATTCTGACTTTAATAAATTTCTGCTCCCAGTAAATTTCCACTTGGCGCTCATCCTGAAGTAACCTTTGCACATGTTGTTTGATTTCAAAAATCCCCAGAATCTGAATATAAAGTAAAATATAGATCAAAATATAGGCGTCATCCTCACAACCCAGAGCGCTCACTATTTTGGAGCGGGCCTTTTTGGCCAGCTCAGGCCTTGACTGAGCCAGCCGAGCAATACCCCAAAAAGCCCCCCTCCTTAGGGGAAGATACTCCAAAAAATTATCTTTCCCCAGCTCATCCTCCTGCAGGTAGGAAATTAAAATAGGATGGAATTCCAGGGCAAGCTTATGGTTCCGGGCCATAATTTCGCCCATAGCCTCAGGTGCTCCCCAGCCAATTCCACCAGACTCATCATTAAGCGTCCACATGAATCTGCGCATAATTATCCGAGCATCTTCCAAATTCTCCTCAGCCATTTTATCCACAACAAAACCAAAAGCAGTTACCCCATGCCACTTTACCTTTGGATCAGGACTGAGCAAAGCCGAAAATAGCGGATTAACTACCCGACGCAGAGGATAATTTGAAAGCTCAGAAAGATGGGCACCAATATTATCCTGGCTAAGGATAGCCAATATTTCTTCTTTAAGCGCCCTGTTACTTTTTTTTATTTGCGTCACTTGTCTTTTCCTCACGTATATATCACTATTATCCTTCCAAGTACCCTCACCAACTCGCACTAGCCAGCCAATTTCTCTTGAATCTTTTGGGCAATCACTCTTCCCATTTCCTTGCACTTAGCCAGGTGTTCATGCGTAGGTACATTTTTGACCCTAAACTCCTCTACAGGCAGTTCAAACTTGGCCTCTTTCAAAACTTGTGCAATCTGTTTGGCTGCCTCTCCACTCCAACCAAAAGAGCCAAAAGCGGCACCTATCCGCCCTGCTGGCCGTAATCCTTTCATATAGTTTAGAAAACCAGCCATAAGCGGAAGCATACCATTGTTGTGAGTAGGCGATCCACAAATAACCGCAGCAGCATCAGCCACTTCCCCCATCACATCGCTATGGTGATAAGACTTAAGGGACATGAGCTTAACCGAAGTACCCTCTTCCACAAGCCCATCAGCTATGGCCTTGGCCATCTTTTCCGTGCTCTTCCACATGGTATCGTAGACAACAACTGCTTTATTAAAAAGTTTCTGGGCACTAAATTCTTCATATGCAGCCAAAATCTTATCCACGTGCGAGCGCCAGATAAAACCATGGTCCGGAGCAATCATGTCAATTTCCAGTCCGGCATCCCTGATCCTGGCCAGGACCTTTTGCACCAGTTGTGAATAGGGAAGAATAATATTCGCATAATAATGTTTAGCTTCCTTTAGAAGCTCGTTTAAGTCTATTTCATCATCAAACCTCTCAGAGGCAGCGATGTTTTGACCAAAGGCATCGTTGGAAATAAGCAATTTTTCCTCCGGAATATACGACAGCATACTATCCGGCCAATGGAGCATCCTGGTTTCCATAAACTGGACTTGTCTCTGTCCTAAAGAAATGAAATCGCCAGTTCCTACCACTTCATAAGTCCAGTCTTGTTCGTGATAGTGATCTAAAAGAGCCTTTTTCCCCATTGTGGAACAAAATATTTTCTCAGGACAAGCCTTCTCTACAATAAAAGGCAAAGCTCCAGAATGGTCCGGTTCAACATGGTTGACCACAATATAATCAATATCAGATATTTTAACTAGATTTTGAATTTGATGGTAAAGATCTAATTTAAAAGTTTCTGGAACAGTATCAAAAAGCGTAATTTTATCATCCAGCACAAGATAGGCATTATACGTTGTTCCTTTCCTGGCCAAAGAGTACCCATGGAAGTTTCGTAAGTTCCAGTCAACAACACCCACCCAATAAATATTCTTTTTAACTTCCACTACAGCCATACATAACTCCTTTATATGTCTTTTTACTTAACAATTTAAAAACCCTCTCAGAGTAGCTGAGAGGGTTTTTAAATTATGCCTCCTGATTAAAATTCTCCTTTGTTGCTCCGCAAACAGGACAAACCCAGTCATCTGGCAAGTCTTCAAACTTGGTTCCAGCAGCTACCCCACTTTCCTGATCGCCTACTGCTGGGTCGTAAACATAGCCACAAATTGTGCATACCCAACGCTCCATGTTTAACTCCTTTACTTATATTCATTTTTTTAACTAAATCCGGCCTACCCGGACAGAGGCTGAAAACTCTTTTTACTTGCTCCACAAACAGGGCAATGCCAGTCATCGGGCAACTCTTCAAACCTGGTTCCCTTAGGAATCTTACCCTTGCGATCCCCTTTATTCGGATCATAGATATAACCACAATTTACAACCTGGCATTGCCACATAGCTTCTGGATTGGTCATAGCCCCTCCTTAAGCATCTGCCTTCCACAGACCATGCAAATTACAATAGGCCCTGGCAGTAATAGTACTGGCGTCAATACAAAACTCAGCTTCTGGAGAATCACCAGCTTTTAAAAACTTCCTGTAAGCCTTGCCATCAGCAACAAGCTCAATCCACTCTATATAATGTTTTTCTTCCATTGGGTGGGCTACGCTGCCAACCTTGATCTTATATCCATTTTCACTTTTTTCAATTACAGGAACATGCTTTTCATAAGCTGCATCAACACTATTTTCTTTAAATAGCTTCATTGGCTGACCACAGCAAACCAACTCTCCCACACCACCATGCAATACTTCCACAATATTACCACATACGTCACACTTGTAGATTTCTAAGACTTTGGCCATAATATACCCCTTCTTTTAGGTTAAAATTTTAAATATAACTAACGAAAACTACCAGTTCTCAGCAAGTAATTCAAAATAGCTCTGGGCATGATCGCAAGCAGGACAAGTTTCTGGAGCCTCATTTCCTCTATGTAAGTATCCGCAATTCAGACAACGCCAAACCACTTCTTCTTCCCGCTTAAAAACTCGCCCTTTCTCAATATTGTCCGCAAGATCTGTATACCTTTTTTCATGCTGCCTTTCCGCTACCGCAATGGCTCGAAAAACGTTAGCAATTTCCTGGAATCCTTCTTCTTCAGCTATTTTGGCAAACCCAGGATACATCTTTTCCTGCTCATAATTTTCACCAGCAGCCGCTGCCTTTAGATTTTCCAAAGTAGACCCAATTACTCCAGCGGGAAAAGAAGCCTGAACCTCAACCTCTCCACCCTCTAAAAACTTGAATAGCCTCTTTGCATGTTCTTTTTCCTGCTCAGCCGTCTCTTCAAATATCCTGGAAATCTGAACATACCCTTCTTTTTTAGCCTGTTTGGCAAAGTATGTGTATCGATTTCTGGCCTGAGACTCACCAGCAAAAGCCGTTAAAAGATTTTGTTCGGTTTTAGTGCCCTTAACTGATTTCATCATGTTTACTCCCAAAGTCTGCAAATAAAGGTTAGTTATTTTCCTTGAAGATAGTTAGCCGTCCTATTATCCATCTTATCGTTTGACCGGCTTGAAGCGTAGGTCCCACCAAGGCTTAATTTTTCACAGGGGCATAATAACACCGCGCTTAGACGAATGCACGAGACCCACCACCCTTAACTTTTTATCACCTTTATACCTCCCTGCTATTAACCCCTAACGACTTTGCCACATCTCCCCCCGGCCGCACAAGTTTTTGCCCATCCTTCATGAGCCTTAAAACTTTTCTTTCAACATCCACCATGCTTAGACTTAAGCCTCATTTTATTAATAATAATTATTACTACTATTAGTCTCGTCTGTCAACTATTTATAAAATTTTCTTAACCTGCCGATATGTCATAAAACTTAAAAAATAGAGTCCCGCCATCAAAAAATTTCACTTACCCTCATTTGCTCTTTGTAGACTAATCTGGCCCTCCATAAAACTTATTTCCCCACACTAATATACTATCTTGCAAATAAAATAGACTTTCAAAAATATACTAACTTAAAATAACTTTCATTACAAGTACAAAAAATATATACGCAATTCATTTATCTGTTCTCATGTGCGAGGAACCGATCTTGCCACTAAAAAAACTTTACGAACTTTAAAAACCGTAACAGATTTGTAACAATTTTAACTGTCATTTAAGTCCATTTTAAGTTATAGAGAAATTAAGCGTTAACAATTAGCTATTCTCTACTAAGGACAACCACCTGATATTTAAGGAGAAAACTTATGCCCAAACAAAAAAAGCAAAACCGTTCGCTTGTACTAGGCCTATGCATAGGGTCATGTCTGGCTATTGTCCTGGCATTGGTAGGCGCTGCCCAAATTCACTCGACCAACAAAGTAAAATTTTGCGCGTCCTGCCATGAGATGCAGACTTTTTACAAAACCTGGGTAGAGGCTGGGCATGGACTGGCCCAAAAAGGCGCAATGAAGGCCAAATGCGTTGATTGTCACCTCCCTGAAGAAGGGCTTTTGACTTATCTGGGAACTAAGGCCAAAGCTGGTGCAAACGACTATATAGCCCATATAATTAGGAAAAAAGTCGACTGGGTAGCCAAAAGAGAGGAACGCGAAAAATATACTTATGAAACAGGCTGTAAAAAATGTCATAAAGAGCTTGTTGCCCCTGGTATCCCCATCAAGGCATTTTTAGCCCACAGGACATACGAGCTTGGGGAAACAGATAAAACCTGCATTTCCTGTCATCACAATGTAGGCCACGGAGATTTGCTCTTGGCCCTTAACAATCAACAATAAATTTTAAGGAGGAAGAGTATGCATTTGCTAAAGAGAATGTTTCTACTGCTCTGGCTCATTATCCTGAGCCTGATGCTGGGCAGTACTTTTGCCCTGGCCCAGGAAAAAGGTTATCCTAATTTGTTAAAAACCAAAGAATTAGTCATCACCAGGGGATATTCCAAAGACGCACTGAAATGTATTGAGTGCCACGCCAAAAAAACCCCTGGTATCGTGGAAAGTTGGCGAGAGTCCCGCATGGCTCATGCAGGCGTATCTTGTTATGACTGCCATGCAGTACCCAAAAGCTCACCAATGGCCAGTCAGTGTGAGGGCGTAAAAGGCACGAAAATTTTTACCTCTCCTATGGTCTCACCTAAGACCTGCTCCAAGTGTCACCCCAAAGAGGTAGAACAATTCAGCAAAAGTGGCCATGCAAAACTTGCCAGCGCCCCGGTAGTGGAAAAGGCCAAGTTTAAAAAATTAATGTATGATTTAGAAGGCGGAAAGTTTGCTGGCGTTCCGGAAAACAGTAAACTGCGCCTGGCTGCCAGGCAGAGCGGCTGCCAGATGTGTCATGGTACCGAAGTCAAGCTTAATGCCGACAAAAAACCAACAGACGATAGCTGGCCAGCAGGCATAGGGACCAGATATCCAGATGGCGGAATAGGCAATTGTGTAGTCTGTCATAACAGGCATAGCTTTAAAATTTCAGAGGCCCGTAAGCCAGAGGCCTGCGCCAAATGTCATATTGGCCCTGACCATCCAAACATTGAGATTTATTACGAAAGCAATCATGGACAACTTTTCTTAACAGAAGGTGAAGAGTGGAGATGGGATAGTGCGCCTGATACTTGGGAACCTGGTGACTACAAGGCTCCAACCTGTGCCGTCTGCCACATGAGCGGCATTGGCGAACTGGCCACTACCCATAATGTTAATGAGCGGTTGAAATGGGATCTGGTACATCCCAAGAGCGTAGTCAGAAGCGGCGAGCGCGGGGATGGTGAAAAGGGACGTCAACTCATGCGTAAAGTTTGTAGCAATTGTCACAGCTCGGTGCACTCAAACAGTCACTTTGCCAAACTTGATCGGGCAGTTGATCTGTATAATTTCTACTACGATGGCGCATCCAAAATGCTGGCAGAGTTGAAAGCCAAAAATCTCCTTAAAGAAGACAAATGGAAAGACGCCTTTCAAGAACTTAATTACTATCTCTGGCACCATACCGGACGCCGGGCACGTCACGGTGCTGCCATGGCCGGTCCAGATTATGCTCACTGGCACGGATTCTTCCAAATCTTCCAGATATATAAAGATATGCAGGACATTTTTGACTACAGGATAAAGAACAACAAGATTGAAGAGTTAAGTCCTGTCATGTCCACTGGTCCATATTAAAAACAACAACCATAAAAAAACAAAAAAGGCAGGCTCTGAATGGCCTGCCTTTTTTGTTGGAAATAACGGTTTCAAAAATTTGCCCTTAACCAAAATACCTCTTTAAAAGGCCCTCAAATGCCTGTCCATGTCGAGCCTCGTCTTTGCACATCTCGTGAACAGTATCATGGATGGCATCGTAACCAAATTCCTTGGCCTTCGTGGCAAGTTCTTTCTTGCCCTTACAAGCTCCGTTTTCAGCCTCGACTCTGGCTTTCAGGTTGGCCTTTGTATCAGGAACAAGAACTTCCCCCAACAATTCTGCAAACTTGGCAGCATGTTCTGCCTCTTCAAAGGCTATTCTCTTGTAAGCCTCTGCCACTTCGGGATATCCCTCTCTATCTGCCTGACGGCTCATAGCAAGATACATCCCGACTTCTGTGCACTCACCCACGAAGTTGGCTCTCAAACCTTCCAAAACTTCCTCATCAACGCCCTTGGCAACACCAATCCTATGCTCATCTGCCCAGGACAGATCACCAGCCTGCTGCTCCTCAAATTTTTCTTTTGGAGCACCGCATTGGGGACACTTCTCAGGCGGAACATCACCCTCATGGACATAACCACAAACAGTACAAACCCATCTTTTCATATCTTAACCTCCTTTTTTAGATTTCGTTTAATGTTTGAAAATAATAATCATTATTAATAAGGCTGTCAATAAAAAACTTTTACTTCAAGCTCTCCAATTAAGTCCCAAGAGAGTTGGTTGAATAAATTAAGTAAGTTAAGTAAAAATAGCTACGGTAGCTATTTCCTATTCATAGGAATCTAAAATTAGCAGGGATTATTTTTTTCAAGTTCCAGCAAGATAGACTCCATGACTTTATTGATCCGGATAAATCTTGAAGGTGAAGATAGCATGTCTTCTTCTGACTGGACATATTTTGTTCCATCCAGTTCATCACTACATTCGTTAATTAAACATCTTGCAGACTCCATTGTGGTTTCCAAATGAAACTGAAAAGCAACAATACGATTTTCGACAATAAAAGCTTGGTTGCGACAGGCCTCGCTTGAAGCCAGCAAAATGCCTCCATCAGGTATGTCAAACGTATCGCCGTGCCAGTGAAATACCTCCAAGGTCTCTGGCAGGGCTGTTCCCAAAATAGTTTTTGTTGCATCTTCAGTGCGTGTTATAGGGAACCAGCCAATCTCACGGAACCTGTTTTTATAAACTTTCGCACCCATAACATTAGCAATCAGCTGAGCGCCAAGACAAACACCCAACACAACTTTACCTGAGTTGATAACGTCATGGATAAATTTTTTCTCTTTCTTTAGCCATGGATATTTAGCCTCATCATAAACTCCCATGGGACCGCCCATTATTATAAGCCAATCAAAATCATCAAGAGTTGGAAAATTATCCTCTGAGTATAACCGTGTTGTGCTTAATTGATAACCGCGAGCAAGAAAATAGTTCTCCATATTTCCTAAACCCTCAAAGGGAACATGCTGCAAATAGTGTATACGCATAACCTAAGGCTCCTTTTGTTAATAACACCTCAACTTTCTGACATGATTAACATCCTCAAATTACTACACAATTGAAGAGTGCATTTTCTGAAATGCATTACAAACGGGTTGGGTAACACATCTTGGCGAAGATTGCGGAAGTGCTGTGCATAGGGAGGTTATTCCATCGAACTTTCGAAACCCATCATAACAACAGAAAAGGCGTTAAATAATATTCTATTAACTAACCCCATTATGCACAGCCCGCAAGCAAGCCTTAGATGTGTCCAACTCTTTGTTAGCATTGAAGAAAATGCGCTTGCAAATTAACTCAGCAACTGTGTTTTTTGTCAATAGTTAATGGTTAAAATTTATTGGTTAGTTTATTTTGTTTTCAAGAACAATTTT
>NZ_JAGUQP010000032.1 GCF_018704065.1 Desulfovulcanus ferrireducens
AAAATTGTTCTTGAAAACAAAATAAACTAACCAATAAATTTTAACCATTAACTATTGACAAAAAACACAGTTGCTGAGTTAATTTGCGAGCGCATTTTCTTCAATGCTAACAAAAACTTGGACACATCTAAGGCTTGCTTGCGGGCTGTGCATAATGGGGTTAGTCAATAGAATATTATTTAATGCCTTTTCTGTTGTTATGATGGGTTTCGAAAGTTAGCTGGAATAACCTCCCTATGCACAGCACTTCCGCAATCTTCGCCAAGATGTGTTACCCAACCCGTTTGTAATGCATTTCAGAAAATGCACTCTTCACTTGTATAGTAATTTTAGGGTGTTAATCATGTCAGAAAGTTGAGTTTATTTTTTGATGTTGGCCACAGTCCTGAATCCAGCATCATCAAAGGCTTCCCAAGGCTGACGAACAACGGTTTGGGATTTAATAGGTCTATCCTCTCGCTCCTTGTCCTGGCCACTCATCAAAAAAAACTTCAATCCTTTCTCCTTGCCATAGTCAATCGAAACCCATTCCTTAACATTCCCGTTTAATCCTTTGATACCGTATCTATTTGCAGGGAACGAACCTACAGGCAAAAGATTTATCCTTTGCTGGGGAGCGGGAAAAGCAACTTGATTGGCCAGGTCAGTATGCATGTGCTGTACCTGATCTCCTTGAGAAGAGGGCTGCTCCTCTGGAGTCGACAACTCCGTACTAGCCCTGGCGGCCAGTCGCCATTGAGGCATGGTTGGTATGCTTCTACCGTAATATTCAGCAAATTTTTTGGCTCCGTAAGCAGTGACCCGAACTACAGGATGAGAAGCCAAGGAGGGATCATTCAGGAAGAAACGCCCGTCACGATAAATTATAGGTTCATACCCCTGCACGACTTCGCCCAAGAGAAGCCATATATTGCCCTCTCCTTTGACTACTTGGCCTTGTACGACAATGTCATTGAGGTTCTTATTTAAGAACTCAATATATTGATGGTTAGTAACCTCTGTTTCATCCATATAAAAAGGAGGAATCTCAACAACTTTACCAGCTTCTGGCCCATGCTCGACGGTAATTTCGCCTCCTTCAACAAGACGCAAGACAGCACCATCCTTCCCTGAAATAATTTTTGGGAAACGGCCATTTGAAAAGGCGAGAGATGGCTGGACTTCGTCTTGGCTTACATCTTGCGATTGCTGCCCAGGTTCAAACGGATCAAAAGACTGTAATTTTGATGAAGTCGAAAAATGATACCAAATACCTCCCCCCAGCAAAATAATCAGGACAAAGACCAGGACTATCCATCCAACAGGGAGGTTGGTATCCCATCGTTTGTACTCATGCCGGGTGGAAGCGTCTGCAACATGGCCAATGAGTTTCTCAAGGGCCTGTCTTAATGCCTGAACCGAAGGGGTCCTTTTATCCCTCTCTTTTGCCGTTGCTTGCTGAATGATTCTGTCTAACCGCTTCAGAAAAGGGGTTGATGGATTAGGCAGACGGGCTGTCTTAAATATAAAGCTGGTCTCCTTATTCATCTTGCCAGCTACAGCTTCATAGAGGATTTTACCCAGGGCATAAACATCGGCTCGAAAATCAGTAAGCGACAATTCCATGAACTGCTCGTTAGACATATAAAAAAGGGTCCCCAATATATGGTGACTGCGGGTCACGGGCTTTAAAAAACGCCCCCCTGCCAGACCAAAATCAGCTATTTTGGGGATATCGCCGTCCAGCAGGATATTTTCAGGTTTGAGATCCCGGTGGACAATACCCATTTTGTGAATGGTTTCGACTCCATTCAAAATCGGTATGAAGTACTTGCGTATCCATGCACGAATTTCATCCTCATCCTCCCCAAATCCTTCTTCAGGCATATAATGTCTGAGGGTCGTACCCGGAACATATTCCATTACTATATAATCAAGCTCCTGTCCGTCCATTCTGACACGATCAAAATCAAAAACCTGAAGGACGTTGGGGTGACGTATCCGGGCCATGATCTGAACTTCCCGTCTAAACCTTTCAATCTCGGTTGCTGCTTCCTCCTCGTCTTCCAGAGAAGTCAAAAATTCCGGAGATGTAATCTTTACCGCTACATCTCGGTCAAGATTTTTTTGTCGTGCAAGATAAACCTCGCCCTTCCCTCCTGTGGCAATATGCCCCAGAACC
This sequence comes from Desulfovulcanus ferrireducens, assembly GCF_018704065.1. Taxonomy (NCBI): domain Bacteria; kingdom Pseudomonadati; phylum Thermodesulfobacteriota; class Desulfovibrionia; order Desulfovibrionales; family Desulfonauticaceae; genus Desulfovulcanus; species Desulfovulcanus ferrireducens. The sequence continues at coordinate 2,162 of NZ_JAGUQP010000032.1, forward strand.
TCCCATTTTCCATTGAGAATAGTCCCTTCTTCAAGAAGGGGTTGTCTGCACTCACTACCCATATGCTTATCCTGAATATATTTTATTTTAAAAAAAGCTTCAGCCGAAGTCCTTTAGACCGTGGCAAGGACAATGGTTATATTATCTCTGCCGCCAGTAGCCAGAGCTAGTTCAAGCAACGCCCGCGCCTTGTCCTCCAAAGAGGACTGAGACTTAAGCACTTCTGTTATCTGCCCACTGGAAACATATTTGTGTAACCCGTCACTGCTCAAAAGCAGAATATCTCCATGTTTTAAGTGAAAACTATTCTTGTCCGGATTACAATCGGGACAGCCAACACATTGATCCAGAACATTACGCAAGGGATGGCTTCTAACCTCCTCCAGGGTCATTTCCCCCTGGTCCAAAAAGGACTGCAAAAAACTGTGGTCTTTGCTTATTTGAGTCAGTATCCCATCCCGAAAAAGATAAAGCCTGCTATCACCAACATTAATCCAGTGGACGGTCATGCCAAGAATCAGGGCTGCTACTGCAGTAGTGCCCATCCCCTTGAATTCCGGTTTCTTCTCTATCTCTTGCAAAATGATATCTCCGGCTCGCTCTATAAGCCTGCTAAGCTCTCCCTCGGGCTGACCTGCATTTGGGTTGTATTGGGCTAAAGTATCAACAACGATCTGTGCGGCCAGTTCGCCTCCGGCTTCCCCTCCCATACCGTCGGCAACGGCCAGCAAAAGGGAACCGTTTGATATTTTCTTGGCCAAAAAACGATCCTCATTCCTTTTGCGATAGGATCCCTTATGACTGATTGCAAAAAAATCCATACTAAAATCCTTTCCTTAAATAACCTGATTTATGTTGCTTATGTACTCTCTTAAGAGTCTGTGACCAAACCTTGACCGTAGATCAACTTTCCATGATTTTTTTAGTCCTGGTTTCTTTCATAAATTCTTTATCACATTTCAGGAGGGCATCTACGATATCCGGGGCAAAGTACTTCCCGCCATATCTACCGGTTACTTGCTTCGGCCTGCCGTATAACCATGTAAATATCCATCGGATTAACTCTATTTTTATTGGCCAAGTCTTTTAATGTTAAGTCCTTATTTACTCCAACATAGCCATTTTCTTTGAGTAGTCTTAACACCTGTTCCAGATCTAGCTTGTATTCTTTACACAACTCACCCAAGCTCTTGCGCCCCAGGCCAGATGGTGGAATACTAGGCATGCTGTGAAACTCTTGCCCGTCAACATCCCCTTTCATAGCGAGGTATACATCTTTAGGGGTCAGGCCATTTTTGCGGGCAATTTCCAGAATAGTCTGGTCTGGACTTTGCAACACAATATTTTTTTCTTTTAAATTTTTAAGGCATTGCTGCAAGTCAAGCCCTGTTCTCTGACACAACATCTTTACTGATGACAATTCAGCATGGCCATAAGGTGGCTGCCCATACTTTCTGGCCGCAGCCTCTTTTATGGATTCACTGATATTTATAATTGTAGAGAAGGGCGGAACCATAAAATATGTACCCAGGCTAACGACAATAGTCAGCAAAAAAGCTATGGTAAAGTTGGCATTAAAAATGGTTATCCTGGAAGCCTTATTTTTAAGATATGTAATAATGGGTTTCCAATTATAATAAATATGAAGACAAAGAGAAATCAAAAACAAAAAACCCAAGTTTATGTGCAGGTTAGCCCAGTCTTCTTTACTTAAACCCCAAAGCCGCCAATCACTCCAGTAGGCCACCCTACCATGTGGGACAATATACAGAACAATACTGGTTAACAATATCAGAAAAAAAGAAATAAATGCCGTCAACGATGTAATTCGACGCATATTCATAACGTCCTCCTAAGTAGCTCGTAGGTAAAGTGTTTTCTAAATTTATTAACCCCTTATTCACTATCTTCGCATCTTCTCAACTCCCTATCTCCCACATCTTCCCTGCTTCTCAAGCCACGGTGTCAAGCCGAGCCCTTTGTCCGTTAAAAAAAAGGGACGGCTTCAAACCGTCCCATGTTTTTATTGTTGTTGCTGCCACCCGGATGGTCCCATGCCTTTCCCACGACCATAGCCCATGTGACCCGGGCCAAACTGTCTGCTGGCATTTCCCTGAGCATTGCCCCAGCAACATCCGCCTCTTGCCCCGCGGCCTCCACGCCAAACTGGGAAGCCATATTGGTCGCGTAGAACTATCTCTTGTTGCGCTGTCTTAATTTTCACCGGAATAAGCAAATTGTTGAACTTATATCCCTGCACATCGACTTTTTCTCCTGGCTTTAAAACATATCCTTTCTGTTGCCAGAACCAAATCGGTCCAAGTCGAAGTGAAACTTCGCCTTCTTGCGTCTTCAAAACAGCTACAGGCGGTGTAAAACTTGTCACTTCTCCACTGATGGTAATGACCTGTTGAGTTGCATGCCAACCGGGGCAAAGCGGTACGGGAGCGTTTTGAGTGACCTGTCCCTGCCCTCTTCCCTGGCCTTTAGCCATAAGATTCGCAGGAAGAACCAAGGCCAGCAACATGGCCATAATCAGCAATTGTTTTCTAGTCATTTTATTTCCCTCCATCTATTTGGTTTAGTAGTTAAGTAGTTAAGTTGTTGAGTTGTTGAGCAGGTTGGGTCCCGCCAGCGCGGGACCGCTCCAGTTAATTTATTGGGTTACTTCTGGCTGTTCTACTGTCTGTTCCGTAGCTACACTTCCGGAATTCTCTATTTGCTGCTGGTTGTAACGATTGCGGAATTTCTGCCTCATCTGTTGTTGATTCTGCTGGTTATAGTAACGCTTGCGAAGTCTCTGCCTTGTCTGCTGCCCTGAATAAGATTGGCTGTAGGTCGACGACTGTCCCTGATAGGTTCCGGAGATACAATTTCCACCATAACCTCCTCCGCCACCGCGTCCTCCACCTTTGCCGCCTCCTCGGGCAAAAGATGATGCGGCCATCGGTCCGAAGATCAGGGCAACCACCAGACATACACTGACAATTAAAGCTGTTTTTTTCATAACATTACCTCCTGTTTTTTTATTGTTTGATTAGTATAAGGCAAGCAGCGTGCCAGAAATCATACCTCTATAACCATCTAAAATAATTTACTTTTTAAAATAGATAAGTTTAAACAGACTCACCATAAATGTCGAACTGCTCGACAAAAATGTCGTCCCCTGTCTCCTTCCAGGCCAGAGATAAGGAAAATTTGGAGTGCAAATCCAAATTTTTTGACAAATTTATGGATTAAGGCTAAGCGCAATGATTATGATTTTTGAACGCATTTACAAACCAGAAGAGCTGATTCAGCAAGGTAAGGCCCTGATCATCTACGGCCCGCGGCGAGTCGGCAAAACAACCCTGCTTAAACTTTTCCTGCAAAAAACTTCCCTGAGGTACAAACTGGATTTTGGGGATAATATCAAAATCCAGCAACTTTTCAGTTCACATGATTTCAACGCTATTTTAGAATACGCAGAGGGTTACGACTTAATTGCCCTTGATGAAGCCCAGTACATTCCAAATATTAGTATGGGGTTAAAGATACTGGTAGATCAAGTCCCTTCCCTTTACGTAGTTGCCATAGGCTCATCTTCTTTTGAGCTTGCCGGCCAGGTTGGAGAGCCTTTAACAGGCAGAAAAAGGACTTTAATCCTCTATCCTTTATCGCAAAAAGAACTTAATTCCATCTACACCAGATACGAATTAAAAGAAAAGCTGCATGATTTTCTTATTTTTGGCACATATCCAGAAGTAGTAACAGCAAAAACCAGGCAACAAAAAATAGAAATCCTGGAAGAATTGGTTCACTCATATTTGCTCAAAGACATCCTGGCCCTTAATAAAATAAAATCTTCCAAAACTTTAGCTGACCTTTTAAAACTTCTTGCTTTTCAAGTGAGCAATCTGGTTTCTCTCAACGAGCTGGCAGTGCAACTAAAGGTAGATGTCAAAACAGTGGGCAGATATCTCGATCTGCTTGAAAAATCATTTGTGATCAAAAAAATACCTGGCTTTAGCAAAAATTTAAGAAAAGAAATCACAACCAAAGCAAAATATTTCTTTGTGGACAATGGCATTAGAAACGGGGTTATAAGTCAATACAATCCACTGGACTTACGCAACGACACAGGAAGCCTCTGGGAAAATTTTATTGTGATGGAGCGGATAAAAAAACTTACCTTTGAGAGAACCATGCCTGTTTCTTTTTACTTCTGGCGCACTTACAATGGACAGGAGATTGATTTGATTGAACAAAGGGAAGACGGTATTTTTGCCTATGAGTGCAAATACTCTCAACAAAAGGTAAAGACACCTGGCTCGTGGCTTAAAAATTATCCGGAAAGCCACTTTACAGTGATAAACAAAACCAATTATCTGGATTTTTTGCTTTAGCAATTTTATTTGTACCTAAAAGTTATTGATTAACTAACATGATGTGTCCAAGTCTTTGTTAGCAGCACCAGGAAACAATCCTGAAAGTTGAGCAACACTAGTAAACGCACAGTTCAGAAAACTATTCTGAGCCGGGAGAAGACCATGCAAACATATCTGGATTGTCTACCCTGCTTCTTAAGACAAATTATAAATGCGGTCAGGCAGGCTAAACCTGATGATTCTGCTTTGCACCTAGAGGTCGTTCAACAATTTTGCCAGAACGTTCCGAACCTGGACCTCACCCTCTCTCCTCCGGCCCTTGCCGGTCAGATTTATGCACAGCTCTCGTCAACCGCCAAAACAACTGACCCATTTGCCCGGATAAAACGCGAGGCCAACGCACGCGTAATGGAACTGCTACCTGAACTGCAAAAAATGGTGGACAGTGCACCAGACCCTTTGCGCGCAAGCCTGAATATCTCCATTATTGGCAATTATATTGACGCCGGCATTGCCCATAACTTTGACTGGGAAGAAGCCATCCATAAAGAAGATGAAACTTCCTGGGCCGCATCAGCTTACTCTCTCTTTCTAAAAATGATTGACCAGCACAAAAATATAATGATTCTGGGCGACAACTCAGGAGAGATTGGACTGGATACCTTACTGGTGAGACAGTTAAAAAAATTAGGGATGCAGATAACCTATGTGGTCAGAGAAAAGCCGATTATAAATGATGCCACCATGGACGATGCCCGTTTTGTAGGTATGACTGAACTATGTGAGGTTATCTCTTCTGGCGTGGACACCCCGGGTACTGTCCTGGAAAGATGCACCCGGGAATTTTTGGCTAGAATGAAAGAAACAAAATTAATCCTGAGTAAAGGACAAGGAAATTTTGAGGCCCTTAAAGATGAATGGCCGGGGATTTTCTATGCCTTTAAAGTGAAGTGTCCGGTGGTAGAGAAGTTTACCGGCCGTCCCGTGGGCAGTTCCATCTTTGCCTATATTTGACAAAATAACCGCCAGACTAGACTGGAAATGAGGAGGGTGGGACAGGAAAAATTATAAACTATTTCTGTCTGCTGCAAGTCCGCCTGATTTCCTATCTTCCCAGCTTCCCAGCCTCGAACAATTGGAAAGGTTAGAACTAACAGCGAATGCACTCTACACTTGACACTTTCTAATGATAAAATTGATTTAATCATGTTTTATCCGTTTCCAAAACTGTTTTCCCAAATAACCGAGGACTGCCAATGCCACTAAAATGAGCCCCACCCTGCCAAGCCAGGCCTCAACCAACTTCCAGCTTGCCCCGAAAAGATAGCCGGCCCCAAAATAAATTACTCCCCATAAAATACCGCTAAAAACTGCATAGACACAAAATTTACCAGGCTCCATTTTCAGCAGACCGGCTATAAAAGGGATTACCGGACGGATTAAGCCAATAAATCGACCCCAGAAAACACTCATCCCTCCATGGTTTTCAAAAAAGCGATAACCCTGATCGACATATGGCTGGTACTTCAAACAAATCTTTTTTAAGATGAGTTTTTCTCCATAAAGCCTGGCCAGGTAAAAGCTCGCTAAGTCGGCCAAAATCGCCCCCAAAGAACCGGCAATGATTACGAAATAAATTTCAAGTACACCATGAGCTGCAAGAATACCTACTGATGCGGCAAATACAGTTCCGGGAATTAGCAGCCCTATAAAGGCGAACGACTCCAAAAAAGCCACGGCAAAAATTACAATATAGGCCAAGAGGCTGTAATGGCCTATTAAAGCAAAAAAAGAATTAATTATTTGTTGCACTAATTCGCTCCTTGTTGCTCTTTAATATTACCTAGGAGTCCAAGCATCCGGCGCTCTCTACACCCAACGTGCAGCTATATAGTTTTTTATTGTAGGATGCCCCTAGAATCTAGATATGTCAGCCCTTATTGTCTTCCAGTACGGTATTGACAATTACCTCGGCTGCTTTAGGCTTGGAAATTTTACGTGCATTTTCTCTCATCTTTTCCAGGTGAGTTGGCGATGCATAATATTTCTTAATTAGTTGAATCGCGTTCTTTATAGACGTAGCCAACACCCCGGCTTCTTTTGCAGTAATATAGGCAGCATTATTCGTTTCCTGATAGGGAATGGGATTAAACATAAGCAAAGGCACCCCTACTGCCAGGGCCTCACTTACAGTAAGTCCGCCTGGTTTTGTCAGCATAAGGTCAGCAATGGCCATCATCTCATCTATATTATCTATATAACCATATTTTTTCAGGGTAACCCAAGAATTAGAACTAAATGACTCCAATTTCTTTAACAGACCTTTGTTCCGGCCGGCCACCAATAAAACATTTAATTCCATATCTGTTTGATAAATCCCTTCCAGTAATTGAACCACTTGTTTATCAGAAATAGCGCTACCCACCACAAGCAGGGTAAACTTTGAATTGTTAATGCCAATTTTTTTTAATATCTCTTCTTTTTCTTTATGTTCTTGAAATTTTTTAAACACCGGGATGCCAGATATGATAACTTGTTCTTCAGACGCACCTAGTTCAAGCAATCCATCCCTAACTTCCATGTTGGCTACAAAATACTTATCTACTTTTTTATTATACCACATCCTATGTAAACCATAATCTGTAACTATGACGTAGATTTTTCCTGTGTACAAACCTCGTTCTTTCAACAGAACCAACATGGTAGCTGGAAAAAAATGTGTACAAATACTGATTTCCGGTCTGTTATCCTTCAGGTAAGGAATAATCTTTTCAAAATTTTTCAAACTGATTGCATCAATGCATTGAACAACCCTGCTGAATTCTCTATTGCGATCAGTAATCTTATATGTGATCTTACAGGCCGTATGGAGATGTTTGCTGATAAAGTCATAGATGTTGCTGCAAAAGTATTTGCACAGCCTATTAGAAAAAGAAAGGAGATCAAAAATCACGGTGGGAACTTTCCGCTTGTCCAGGGCTGCCATGATGGCGCGGGCAGCAATCTTGTGTCCGTGTCCTGCTGTCACATAAAATAAATTAATTGGTTTCATAAGTCTCACATGAGACTCCAAAATTTATTTATCTTTCTCACCATACACCGTTCCATAAAAAACTTCACACCAGTTATTTTTTCCCTGAACAAGTATCTAAAAGCACATCAATTCCTAAAACCAGGCTCAGAAGAGCCAAAAAAATGCGTATGTTGCGTATTTGGAACTGTTTATTTCCCCACAAAGTTAACATCTTTTAAAAATCAATGCTATCACTTTGTCGTGACCAATCTTTGGGACTTTGATGTATCCGTACGGTAGGTTTATCTTAATATTGTTCTTTCCATATCTGGAAGACAATACAGCTTTTATGAAGAAAAAATGAGGGCAGGGAACATATCAGCCTAGGTTCAGCCGTGTCTCGATTCCTTTGAACCCTCTTTTCCGGTAGAAACCAATCCCGCCAAAAGCAAAGTCGCAAGCGCCGCAAGCGCGGCACCGGTAAAAAAAGCCACCGTGGGACCACACTTGGCCCAAAGTAACCCGAACAGCACACTTGCCGGCAAGGCAGCCAAGCCAACAGCACCATGATACAGGCCGTATGCTTTCCCTCGCTGGACCACGGGCACAAAGTCCGCCACCAATGCCCGTTCCGCACCTTCTGTCATACCATAATAAGCTCCGTAAACAAGGATCAAAACCCAGACCACCCATAAAGACCGGGCAAAAGGCATGGCAAGGTATACAAGGATGTATATCATCCAGCCGCAAATGATTGCTGGCCGACGTCCCTTCCTATCGGAAAGGTGTCCTCCGGGAAGACTGAACGCTATTTTTGAAAGGTGTAACGACGCCCAAAGAGCGATAACATATCCGAGCCCAAGACCGAACTTGGTTTGAGCATAGAATACCAAGAAGAGATCAGAACTATTACCTAAAGTAAACAATGTCATGGAAACAAGGAATACGAAAAATTTTGGAGGCAAGACCCTCGACTTAGCATGTTGGGTAGATTGAGCTTTACGATCGTCTGATACCCTATGACGAGGCGCCTCCCGGACCCACCGCCATAAGATCAACGTAGCCCCAAGACCTGGGACCAGGGCGAAAGCAAACAAGCTGCGCAGGGCTTGCATTTCCTTCCCGGTTGTGGCCCCGCCACCTTTCTGCCAGAGTAAAGAAGTACCCAAAACCATATAGAGAAAAAGAGCTGCAGCGAGGGAACCGGTCACAGCTCCACCGTGATCCATCAGTCTATGGAAACTAAATGCAAACCCACGAACATCCATATCGACCGAATCGCTGATCAACGCATCGCGTGGAGAGGTGCGGATTCCCTTGCCGGCCCGTTCAATGAACCGCAACGCAACAACATGCCAGCCTGTACCAGCCCAGGCCACTAACGGTCTGGCTAAGCTGGAAATGCTATACCCCAGCAGAGCCAGGGACTTGCGCTTTCCAAGTGCATCACTCAACCTCCCCGAATAAATTTTCAGCAGGCTGGAAGCACTTTCGGCAAGGCCGTCCATGAGGCCTATATAGATAACCGCTGTTGTAGCTGGCATCAGTCCGGCAAAAAAGACTGGCAAAAACGGTTGGATCATCTCGCTGGCTATATCCGTAAAAAAACTGACGATACCCAAAGCCAACACATTACCGGATAATGTCTCTTTCCAGCGCCCTTTGTGTTTTAGTCTGCTCATTTTCAGTCCTTGTTCGATGTACGGATACATTAGCTAGCATAGGTCGTTTTTATTTTTATAAGAAAGGTTTTACAATCATTCTTGAGATTCTCGTTATAGAATCTTGCGCTGCAGGCCTATTACTCTCTGTCGCTATTTTAATTTTAGCTCTTCTTATGCCTAATGAAACATTTTTTACTGATCACCGAAACAAAACCAACAATCAATTATAAACGTCATTTCTCCAAGGGTAACATTGCCACCATTAGCTACGCTTACCCCTTAAGCCTGAAGCCTCCTAGCCAAAAAACCTTATTGTAAATTTTTGATAAGAAATGATTAGCTAGAAACGTTTTTTTTCACATTTTTGTAATTAATTACAATCTTGTATAATTATTGATATTTCTTATAGTTATCAACTTGCCACAATCTGCCAATATTATTTCTTTATACGAGAAGCGACTATCGCCTGTGCAAAACTTTATTTTTTACAATTTTGCAACTTTAACTTCAAGCTCTATTGGATGTGGACTAAAAATCGCACACAACCTAACCTGTTAAAATGTTTAATAAAAAAAAGATACTCCTGGATTAACAAGTTTGTCAAAACCACTCTATTTGCTTTACAATTATGTCAAATCACCCCCGCCTTTCATTTTAACATAAAATCAATCATTACATATAGTTAACCTCTATAGTCGCCTGCCAGAATAGCTGGCACACATATTGATTGAGTATGTTTAGTTTTTAAGCGCTGAGCTTGGAGTCTCCACTTAAAAACCAGGCCTGGGCAAAATGTGCGCACATGCCCAATGTTTTGCGCTTTTACTTTTGTATTTATGGCTAGTGGTTAGAGGTCAGGGGTTAAACAAACTTCAACTTTTTTAAGGAGAAAAAATAATGAGACAAAAGCTGTGGCTTTTTTGTTTGTGTACAATTTTAGCTGTCTCGATTGTGTGGGGAGTGCCCAAAATGGCCCACGCAAAAGAGGACACTATTAAGGTAGGAATACTGCATTCATTGTCTGGAACTATGGCCATTAGTGAAACATCTTTAAAAGATGTGGCACTAATGGCCATTGAGGAAATCAACCAGAACGGTGGGTTGCTTGGCAAGAAGATTGAACCCATCGTGGTCGATCCCGCTTCAAACTGGCCTCTTTTTGCAGAAAAAGCAAGAGAGCTGCTAGAGAAACACAAAGTAGCCGTTGTCTTTGGCTGTTGGACATCTGTGTCTAGAAAATCTGTTTTGCCAGTGTTTGAAGAGCTGAATGGTCTCCTTTTCTACCCAGTTCAGTACGAAGGTGAGGAATGTTCCTATAATGTCTTTTACACAGGTGCCGCTCCAAATCAGCAGGCTATTCCGGCTGTTGAATATCTTATGAGTGAAGATGGCGGTGGGGCAAAAAGATTTGTTCTTTTAGGTACTGACTATGTGTATCCTCGCACCACTAACAAAATCTTGCGGGCTTTCCTGCATTCTAAAGGCATAAGCGATGAAGATATTCTGGAGATGTACACTCCTTTTGGACACAGCGACTATCAGACTATCGTTGCTAAAATTAAAAAGTTTGCTGCTGCCAAACCAACAGCTGTAATCTCCACCATCAATGGTGACTCTAACGTACCTTTCTACAAAGAATTGGCCAACCAGGGAATCAAGGCCGAAGATATTCCTGTAATAGCTTTTTCAGTTGGAGAGGAAGAATTGCGTGGTATTGATACCAAACCTCTGGTCGGTCATCTGGCTGCATGGAACTACTTCATGTCCATTGATTCCAAAGAAAACAAAGAGTTCATCAAGAAATGGAAGGCTTATGTAAAAAAACACAATCTCCCCGGTGGAGACAAGCGGGTAACCAATGACCCAATGGAAGCCACTTACATTGGTATCAACATGTGGGCTCAGGCCGTGCGCCAGGCCGGAACTACTGACGTAGATGCGGTCCGTCAGGCCATGGGTTACCAGAAATTCAAAGCTCCCTCCGGATACGAAATCAGGATGGATCCCAAAAACCATCACTTGCACAAGCCTGTCTTTATTGGCGAAATCAGGGAAGATGGACAGTTTGACATAGTTTGGCAGACACCTGGACCAATTCGTGCTGAACCCTGGAGCCGTTATATCCCGGACAGCGCCAAGAAGGTAGCTGATTGGACTTACCCCTGGGTGTGCGGCAACTGTGAAAAGCCAAAATACAAATAAAATCAGGGAGTAAACGAGACCTGTCCCCTTCACACCAAAGGGGACAGGTTAAACTAAAAGCCATGAAGTACTATAAAAATACTACCATAGTTATCATCCTTATAGGACTGTTGCTTCAGCTCTTTGCCGTCAACGTCAATGCCGCTCCCTCTACCAATATGGAACTTTCTCAGGCATTGGCAGGACTTGGGGCAAAGAGTCGTAAAAAAATTATTAAGTCAGTCAAGAAGCTGGGGCAAATAGGTGATCCTGCGGCAATCCCTGCTCTTGAAGCATTACAAGAAAGAAAATTACGTGCCGATGCCAATGGGCGCATATACATAATAAATGATGACGGTACATCTGCCAAAGAGGCCTTAACCGGCGAAACTTATACCGGTGCAATAGACGATCTTTATACTCCTATTATCAACAATAGAGTACGGCGAGTTATAAAAACGGTTCTGGCCAGACTAAAGCTCAGATCCAGCGATCCTGAGGTACGACTTTTAGCTGCCAAACAGCTGGCAAAAAATCCTCGTGAGGACGCAAGCAAAGAAATTCAGACTGCCCTTGAAAAAGAAACCAATGACGAAATTCGTGAAGCTCTTGCTTTGGCATTAGCTTTAACTCAAATCGACAGTCCGCGAAAAGATCAGCGTCTCCAGGCCATCAAAACCATTGCAGAATCGGGCAACCTGAAATTTATTCCCTTGCTCAAAGGGGTGCTCGCCAAAGACAGTACAGGAAACTTTATCGAACCTGATGCAGAGGTGCGAAAGGCTGCCTCCAAGGCCATCAAAACCATTGAACGGCATATGCTTTTAATCAGCACTATCCGCAATCTCTTCTATGGTTTAAGCCTTGGCAGTGTCCTTTTACTTGCGGCACTGGGATTAGCCATAACTTTCGGGCTGATGGGTGTTATCAATATGGCCCACGGCGAAATGCTTATGCTGGGCGCATACTCAACCTACGTCATTCAGGAGCTCTTTAAAAACTTTCTGCCGGGACTATTCGAATGGTATATCATAGCTTCCATACCTGTTGCCTTTATTGTTCCGGCCGTAGTGGGAATGATTCTGGAAAGAACTATCATCAGACACCTTTATGGTAGACCTTTAGAGACCCTGCTCGCCACCTGGGGAATAAGTCTCATGCTCATCCAGACGGTTCGACTCATCTTCGGTGCACAGAATGTTGAAGTATCCAACCCCTCCTGGCTTTCGGGAGGATTTCAAATCACCCAGGGACTGCTGCTTACAAACAATAGAATTTCTATCATCCTCTTCGCAGTGTTCGTTGTATTCCTGGTCTGGCTGCTTTTAAACCGCACCCCTTTGGGTTTGATGGTCAGAGCAGTCACTCAAAGCCGGTCAACCGCTTCTGCCATGGGCATACTTACTTCCCGGATAGACATGTGGACCTTTGGTCTGGGCTCTGGAATAGCCGGACTGGGCGGTTTAGCCTTGTCCCAAATAGGTAATGTCGGACCTGAGTTAGGCCAATCTTACATAGTGGATTCATTTATGGTTGTTGTCTTGGGAGGCGTGGGCAAAATTGCCGGCACAATTTTTGGGGCATTTGGACTCGGAATAATCAACAAATTTTTAGAGCCGTTTACTGGAGCTGTATTAGGCAAAATTTTTGTCTTAGTTTTCATTATACTCTTTATCCAGAAACGGCCACAAGGAATATTTGCCCTTAAAGGACGTTTAGCGGACGGATAAAAAATGTTAAAAGATATATTAGAAATACAATCCAAGCGTGCATGGGTACTCACCCTGTTACTGGCCTTTATCGTGGTCATTGTGATACCCATACTCAATGTAGTCGTACCAGAAGACTCAGTTCTGCATATCCCGGAATATCTGATTCCATTGCTTGGCAAATTCCTCTGCTATGCGTTGGTTGCCTTAGCCATGGACTTAATCTGGGGGTATACCGGAATCCTGAGTCTAGGTCACGGCGTCTTTTTCGCCTTGGGCGGATATGCCATGGGTATGCATCTAATGCGTGTCATGGCTGGTGAAGGAGTTTATCGCAGTGAACTGCCAGACTTCATGGTGTTCTTGGACTGGAAAGAATTGCCCTGGTACTGGTATGGTTTTGACCACTTTTGGTTTACCCTATTGATGATTGTCCTTATCCCAGGGTTATTCGCCTTTATATTCGGTTTCTTTGCCTTTCGTTCCCGTATTAAAGGTGTTTACTTTTCCATCATCACCCAGGCCATGACGTATGCTCTTATGCTTCTGTTTTTTAGAAATGAAACCGGTTTTGGAGGGAACAACGGGCTTACTGACTTTAAACACATCCTTGGTTTCTCGCTACATGAACCAAGTACTAAACTGGGGCTATACATCACCACTGCCATAGTGCTTTTATTAAGTTATATTCTGTGTCGATATATTGTTAATTCAAAACTGGGCCGGGTACTGACTGCTATACGCGATGCCGAAAGCAGAGTCATGTTCTCGGGTTATAATCCGCTTCACTATAAACTCTTTGTCTGGACATTATCAGCCATCCTCTGTGGCATTGCCGGGGCACTTTATGTCCCACAGGTAGGCATAATAAACCCGAGCGAAATGCAGCCGGCCAATTCTATTGAAATGGCCATCTGGGTTGCAGTTGGAGGACGAGGAACTCTGGTAGGCGCTTTGTTGGGGGCTGGCTTGGTAAATGGGGCCAAAAGCTGGTTTACCGTGGCTTATCCTGACCTCTGGCTTTATTTTCTAGGGGCCATATTTATTGCCACGACTCTGTTCCTTCCCAAAGGTGTAGTGGGAATAACAAACCTGTTTAACAAAAAAATCAAAAACGGAGGAAAATAAAAATGTCCTCTCTGGCTCCAGAGTCAACCACTCAGAGTCCAAAAGAGATACATGCCAGCCGCCGTAATCTTCTGCATGTAGAAGATATTACTGTCAGTTTCGATGGATTTAAGGCCCTGAACAACCTGACGCTTTATATAAATGAAGGAATACTACATTGTATAATCGGGCCTAACGGAGCTGGTAAAACAACTTTATTGGACATTATTACAGGCAAAACAAAACCGGATAAAGGGAGTGTCTTTTTTGGCAACGACATAGAACTGACTAAGCTCTCTGAACATGAAATCTCTCAGGTAGGTATAGGGCGTAAATTCCAAAAACCGACTGTTTTTGAAAATCACACTTTATTTGAGAATTTAGAGCTTGCCCTGAATTCCAAGAAGGATGTCTGGCACAGTTTATTCGCAAAGCTTACCAGCGAACAACGAGATCGCATTGAGGAAGTTTTGGATATTATCTGCTTATCTGACAAAATAAACGAGCAGGCCGGACTTTTGTCACACGGCCAAAAGCAGTGGCTAGAGATAGGAATGCTTCTGGTGCAGGAACCAAAACTGCTGCTCTTAGATGAACCAGTTGCAGGTATGACCCCTCAAGAGATAGAGAATTCCATAACATTATTAAACTCTTTGGCTGGAAAACATACAGTCGTAGTAGTGGAACATGACATGGAATTTGTCCGTTCCATTGCCGAACGTGTAACGGTTTTACATGAAGGCAGCGTATTAGCCGAAGGTAGTATGGATGAAGTACAAAACAATCCTAAAGTGATTGAAGTATATCTGGGAGAATAAATATGTTAGAGGTAAGGGGTCTGAATCAATATTACGGAGGAAGTCATACCCTTTGGGATATAAATTTAAGCGTAAAAGAAGGGTCCTGTGTCTGTATCATGGGTAGAAATGGAGTGGGCAAAACAACCTTGCTTAAATCCATCATGGGACTTCTGCCCATACAGAGTGGAAGTGTAAAATTCCTGGGACACGAGCTCTCTAATCAACCGGCAGCCATGCGCGCCCGATACGGGATCGGTTATGTACCTCAGGGCCGAGAAATTTTCCCTCAGCTAACAGTAGAAGAAAACCTGCGCGTAGGCCTTACAGCCTGTTATGGCTCAAAACATGAAATTCCTGAATTAATATTTGAGCTGTTTCCTGTTTTAAAAGAGATGCTGCGCAGAAGGGGAGGAGATCTCTCTGGCGGCCAACAGCAACAGTTAGCCATTGGCCGTGCCCTGGCCATTAACCCAAAATTACTCATCCTGGATGAACCCACGGAGGGCATTCAGCCTAATATCATTCAGGAAATCGGGGATATTATTGTTCGTCTGAACCAGGAACAGAATCTTACTGTCTTGCTCGTCGAGCAGAAGCTTCTCTTTACCCGCAAGGTAGCCAGCGATTTTTATCTCATGGACAAAGGCCGTATAGTGGCCAATGGTTCTATGGCAGAATTGAACGATGAGCTCATAAGTACTTACCTCACTGTCTAACTGAAATATAATGACTACTCTCAAAACAAAGCAAGGCTGGGAAGCTCAACTTTCTTTGCTCTTTGACTTATCAGGGGCAAAAACCATTTTACGCAACAAGCAGCACAAAGGCCCTTTACTGGTCCAACGCCCCTTTTATCCGGCAGGAGATAATACTTGCCACGTATATATCATCCACCCCCCAGGAGGGGTGGTCGGAGGCGACATATTAAATATAGATATAAAGGCAGGCTCAGGCACGCACGCACTTATTACCACTCCTGCTGCAGGTAAATTTTATCGCTCATCAGGCGCATTTGCCAGGCAAGATCAGGTGATAAAAATTTCTTCTAACGCAATCTTGGAGTGGCTGCCCCAGGAAACCATTATCTATAATGGCGCCAAATCCAAGATATCAACTCGAGTGGAACTGGATGAAGGAGCACATTTTTTGGGCTGGGAAATAACCTGTCTTGGCTTACCTGCTTCTAGTCAAAAATTTACTGATGGTGTCCTCAGGCAGCATTTTGAAGTATGGCAGCAAGGCAAGCCTGTCCTTGTGGAACGGGGCTGTTTTGAGGGTCAGAGCCAAGCCGTTACTTCTCGTTGGGGGCTTGCCAACTATACAGTTGTTGGAACGTTGGTTTGTACTTGCGACAATCCCGCTGTTGTTGAAAATATCCGCCTTGCTCTCATGGAGCAAGTCAAAGAAGATCTATTTAGTGTGACCGTGATTAATGGACTTGTGGTCTGTCGCTATCTAGGCCATGAGGCATACCGGGCCCGTTTCTTTTTTGCCAAGACCTGGGAGATATTAAGGAATAAGGTATTCTCTCGCCAGGCCTGCCATCCGCGTATATGGCACACTTAAAAATTCAATTATCAAAGGAGTAGGACAATGAAACTTTCTCCGAGAGAAAAAGATAAACTGTTGGTCTTTACGGCCGCTTTGCTGGCAGAACGCCGTAAAGCCCGCGGACTCAAGCTCAACCATCCTGAGGCTGTAGCCTATATTTCTGCTGCCATTATGGAAGGAGCCCGGGAAGGACGCACAGTGGCCGAATTAATGGAATACGGCCGTACCTTGCTTACCCGTGAAGATGTCATGGAAGGGGTCGCTGAGATGATTACCGAGGTTCAGGTGGAAGCAACCTTTCCGGATGGAACTAAACTGGTAACTGTGCACAACCCAATCCAATAAGGAGCTATCTAATGATACCGGGAGAAATTTTTCACGCCAAGGGCGATATAGAGTTAAATAGTAACCGCCCAACAATTACTCTTGTAGTAGCCAACACTGGCGACCGTCCCATACAGGTAGGTTCTCATTACCACTTTTATGAAGTCAATTCCGCTTTGTCTTTTGATCGAGAAGCTGCCCTGGGTTATCGTTTAAATATCCCGGCTGGGACAGCAGTCAGGTTCGAACCGGGGCAAAAACGAGAGGTAGAACTGGTCGCCTATTCTGGCGCACGTAATGTGTTTGGATTTAACGGAAAAGTAATGGGAAAACTTTCGGAGTAATACCTATGGCAAAAATCAATCGACATGCCTATACAGATATGTATGGGCCCACCAAAGGGGACAGGGTCCGGCTTGGTGATACCGAACTTATTATTGAGGTCGAGGAAGACCACACAATTTACGGCGAAGAAGTAAAATTCGGTGGCGGCAAAGTAATCCGCGACGGAATGGGCCAGAGTCAACGTACTTCAGACGAAGTCGTGGATACAGTAATAACCAATGCTTTGATTTTAGATTATTGGGGCATTGTAAAAGCAGACATAGGCATTAAAAACGGTCGAATCGCGGGCATTGGTAAAGCAGGAAACCCGGATACTCAGCCAGGAGTGGATATCATTATAGGCCCAGGCACAGAAGTTATTGCCGGAGAAGGACTAATCGCTACTGCTGGTGGGCTGGATGTGCATATTCACTTCATTTGCCCTCAACAGGTAGAGGATGCCATCATGTCCGGGATAACCACAATGATTGGTGGTGGTACTGGCCCTGCAGCCGGGACCAACGCCACTACCTGTACACCTGGCCCATGGAATATCCACCGTATGTTACAAGCCGCGGACGGTCTTCCTATAAATCTCGGTTTCCTGGCCAAGGGAAATGCCAGCTTGCCTCAAGCACTAAAAGAACAGGTAGAGGCCGGGGCCATGGGCTTTAAACTGCATGAAGATTGGGGGACTACGCCTGCGGCCATAGACAATTGTTTAACGGTTGCCGATGAATATGATGTCCAGGTAGCTATACATACGGACACCTTGAATGAATCCGGTTTTGTAGAAAACACAATAAAGGCCTTCAAAGGCAGAACCATTCATGCCTATCACACCGAAGGCGCCGGTGGCGGCCATGCCCCTGATATTATCAAGGTCTGCGGAGAGCCCAATGTTTTGCCTTCTTCTACCAACCCTACCAGGCCCTATACCATAAATACAGTAGACGAACATCTGGACATGCTCATGGTCTGTCATCACCTTGATGCCAGTATCCCTGAAGATATTGCCTTTGCCGAATCACGTATTCGACGTGAAACCATAGCAGCGGAAGATATCCTCCACGACCTTGGGGCCTTCAGCATAATCGCCTCGGATTCACAGGCCATGGGACGGGTCGGAGAAGTGATCACCAGGACATGGCAGACCGCCCATAAGATGAAAGTCCAGCGTGGTCCCCTGCCAGAAGATAGCGAGCAAAACGACAATTTCAGGGCCAAGAGATACGTTGCAAAATATACAATTAATCCTGCCATTGCCCATGGCATCAGCCATGAAGTTGGTTCTATCGAAAAGGGGAAGTTGGCTGATATTGTACTGTGGCATCCTGCCTTCTTTGGTGTAAAGCCGGCCATGGTCATAAAAGGGGGAATGATTGTTGCCGCTCCTATGGGCGACCCCAACGCTTCTATTCCCACTCCTCAGCCTGTTCATTACCGCTATATGTTTGGGGCCTTTGGGGAAGCACTAACGGCAACAAGTATAACATTTGTTTCTCAAGCCGCCCTGGAATCTGATATCAAGAGAAAAATCGGCCTTAAAAAAAGAGTGGAGGCTGTAAAAAATACCAGGGCAATTAATAAGACAGACATGATTCACAACAATTATTTGCCGCAAATTGATGTTGACCCGCAAACTTATGAAGTTCGGGCAGATGGCAAGTTATTGACCTGCGAGCCAGCGGAGGTCTTGCCTCTGGCTCAACGTTATTTCCTATTTTAAACCCGGAAGCCAGAACCATGCTCAAGATTACCAAGATTCTCCAGAACAAAGATCATGTCCAGCCTCAGGCCCAACTCACGCTGCCTTTCGAACTAAGGCAAAAAAGCAGGCAGCTGGCCCGGTTGGACAGTGGTGAGGAGGTGGGTCTATTTCTCCCACGAGGTACAATTTTAATGGATGGAGACCTTCTCCAGACTGACAATGGAGTGGTCATTATTGTTAAAGCCGCCCCGGAAAAAATCTCTATCGCCACTACCCAGGATTCGCTTCTTTGGGCCCGCGCCTGTTATCATCTGGGCAACCGCCATGTACCTTTGCAAATCTCCAACCTCCAGGTAGCCTATTTACACGATCACGTGTTGGACGAAATGGTTAAGGGGTTAGGCCTTGAGGTATCAACAACCATCGCCCCTTTTGAGCCTGAAACCGGGGCTTATCATTCGCATGGACACCATCACCACTGACAAACAAGGGCCAAGGGAGTCCAAAATCAGTACGCTGCCTATGCTGCGTTTGCTGCAGATTTGCAGTCCCTCACTGCCGGTAGGCGCATATGCCTATTCCCAGGGGATGGAATGGGCTACTCATGCAGGCTGGCTGAAAAATGAGGCCGAAACCTGCGATTGGATACTGGGCCTGATGCGTCATTCTTTGGGCGGCCTTGACGTTCCAATACTTGCCAGACTCTATCGCGGTTGGAAAGAAAACGACATTGGGCGGGTCAAATACTGGACTGAATTCCTCCACGCAAGCAGGGAGTCTGCAGAACTACAGGCGGAAGATAACCATATGGGCGTTGCCATGGCCAAGGTCCTCGGAGAATTGGGTATTTCCCAGGCGAATGATTGGAAAACTGAGCCTGTAGTAACCTTTGCAACAATGTTTGCATTGGCAGCAGTGCACTGGGAAATCCCTATCTATGAAACTTGTGTAGGTTACCTTTGGTCCTGGGCAGAAAATCAAATAGCTGCTGCAATTAAATTAGTACCATTAGGCCAGACAGCAGGCCAGAGAATACTCTCTCAAGCCATAAAAACCATTCCCGAGGTTGTTGAAAGTGGTTTATCTCTTCAAGATGAACATATCGGTTTTTTAGCCCCGGCCTTTGCCATTGCCAGCGCTTTACATGAAACTCAGCATACGCGGCTATTTCGTTCGTAAAAATTAAGCTGGGGTAAAATTTATGAATAAATTTTACGAGATTCTCTGGCGATTAAACTTTTCATCAACCGGGTGAGATTGCTTCGGGGCTTACAACCCTCGCAATGACAGGCAGGAAGGATTGTTTTATTCAGTCCTAAAAAACCCCGAAAGTTGAATTAACCAAAAACAACAAGGAGAAATTGAGCTCTATGATGTCAAAACAGCCATTACGTGTAGGCATAGGTGGACCTGTAGGTTCAGGTAAGACTGCTCTTATTGACATTATTTGCAAAAAATTACGCGATAAATACCAAATTGCCGTGGTGACGAATGACATCTATACACGCGAGGATGCGGAATTTCTAATTCGCAGCCAGGCATTACCGGCCGAGCGGATTGTCGGTGTTGAAACCGGCGGATGTCCCCATACTGCCATTCGTGAAGATGCATCCATGAACCTTACGGCAATAGACAAGCTGACCCAGCGCTTTCCGGACCTTGACCTCATCTTGGTAGAGAGCGGAGGAGACAATCTAAGCGCCACTTTTAGTCCGGAACTTGCTGACTTGACTATTTATGTAATCGACGTGGCAGCCGGAGATAAAATCCCCCGGAAGGGCGGTCCTGGTATCACCAAGAGTGATCTCCTGGTTATCAATAAAATAGATTTGGCGCCTTTTGTGGGAGCATCCCTTGAAGTAATGAAGCGGGATGCAACTCTGATGCGTGGAGATTCTCCTTTCGTATTTACCAACTTAAAGACTCAGGAAGGAGTTGATGAAGTGATAAAATTTATAATCACGAAGGGTATGCTGGACTTAGATGATGCATAAAAACTAAAATCTGGGCTTTTTTTAAATGCCATGTGGAAGAAATATTGGGCTGGCAGGTACAAGCCCTTTGCGGGTCCACAGCTTATGGCCTGGCTTTGTCTCTGATCAATTTAGGGTGCATCCGATGGCTGCACTTTGGTTGAGTAGTTGAGTAGGTAAGTGGTTGACTAGGTAGGATGGTCAGTGGATATGGGATTCCGTAGTAGAATTTTTCCCTGATTGCCGCCAGATTCTGGATTATTACCACTGCCCAGAGCTTCTGAACAGATTTGATTACTCACTCAACTTTCTGACACGATTAACATCCTCAAATTACTACACAATTGAAGAGTGCATTTTCTGAAATGCATTACAAACGGGTTGGGGAACACATCTTGGCGAAGATTGCGGAAGTGCTGTGCATAGGGAGGTTATTCCAGCTAACTTTCGAAACCCATCATAACAACAGAAAAGGCATTAAATAATATTCTATTGACTAACCCCATTATGCACAGCCCGCAAGCAAGCCTTAGATGTGTCCAAGTTTTTGTTAGCATTGAAGAAAATGCGCTCGCAAATTAACTCAGCAACTGTGTTTTTTGTCAATAGTTAATGGTTAAAATTTATTGGTTAGTTTATTTTGTTTTCAAGAACAATTTT
>NZ_JAGUQP010000033.1 GCF_018704065.1 Desulfovulcanus ferrireducens
CTTAATCTTTTAATCTATTCTCTGTTTTTGTCAAGAACTTTTTTTCAACCCCGAACTCAAAACCAATCGCCTTGAGCTCCCCTCAAAAACGGGAAGTAGCTTCTATACCTACTAACCCCCACCTGTCAAGAACTTTTTTGAAAAAAACAAAAGTTCCCAACAAGCTTCTTTAAAAAACTTACAACGCCGCGCCGAGTAAAAAATTATCTCGATGGATTGCTTCGCTATAAGCACATTGCCCAAGAATATTTTCTATTTCCGAACTTTTTCTACCCATGATTTGTTTGAGTTCAGATGATTTATAATTAGTCAAACCCACTCCCAGGGACTCACCACTCTCAGCATCGATCACTTTAACCAGGGCACCTTTCCCAAACTTACCCCTCACATCAACTATCCCTGCCGGCAATAAACTCTTGCCCTGGTTGACAATGGCCTCAACCGCTCCCTTGTCCACCAAGACTTCACCTCTTGAGTCCAAGTTATAGGCCAGCCAGAATTTACGTCTGGAGATTGATTTCTCTTCCGGAAAAATAAATGTGCCCAATTCCTCACCAGAAAACACCCTCTCCAGGGCAAACCTGACTTTTCCAGAAACAATTAGCGTTGGCACTCCTATTTGTGCTGCACGTCTGGCAGCCAGCAGTTTACTGTACATGCCGCCTGTGCCTTGTGTTGTTTTTCCCTGGCAAATCTCTTCCAGGTCAAGTTTAGATATATCCTTTATATAAGGTAGAAGTTTAGCGTTTTTATCCTTCATGGGATTTGAGTTATAAACCCCATCAGCCGAGGTCAGGTTTATAAACAAGTCAGCTTCAACCAGATTGAGGACCAAGGCCGCCAAAGCATCATTGTCTCCAAACTTTAACTCCTGAACAACCACTGTATCATTTTCATTAATAATAGGAATAACCTTCCAGGACAAAAGGTTGAGCAGAGTGTTTCGTGCATTGAGAAACCTCTCCCTGCTTTTTAGATCATCCTTTGTCAGCAGAATCTGAGCAGTTATCTTATTATATCTCGCGAATGCTTCATCATAAGCGTGCATCAGTCTGCTCTGGCCAATAGCCGAAACTGCCTGCTTATATGCTAGACACTCCTTTACCTTGCAAGAGGTCATGACCTTGCATCCGGCGGCCACAGCACCCGATGAAACCAAAAGGATATCCCGCCCTTGGTCATGAAGAAGAGAAATCTCATCTGCCAGCCTGTTGATGACTCTCGGATCCAGGCCATTAGCGCCGGTTAAAACCGCACTGCCTACCTTGATGACTATTTTTTTGGCCCGATTCAGAATTTGTTCTTTATATTTTTTATATTCCTGCAACATTTCGTTGATTTTTTAGCCGTAGTCGTGATTAGAGATGACCCTGCGCCCATCTCTATCCACTCCGTGACAATAAATAAAATTTTTCCCACATAGCCTCTAGTAGTTGGCCGACACCTTTACCATTCAAGGCAGAAATCAAAAATACTTTTTGCTTGTATGTGCTCAAGGTTTTTTGAAGCTTATTTATTTCTACTTCACTCAACAAATCAATTTTATTCAAAACCAAAATCTGCTCTTTTTGGGCCAAATCCGGGCTACATTCCCATAATTCGATATTAATTAACTCAAAACCAGAGAATATATCGTCCAGATCTACATCTTCTACACTTAAAATATGCACCAAGAACTTGGTCCGCTCCACATGCTTTAAAAATCTATCCCCTAATCCCTGCCCCTTATGCGCCCCCTCAATAAGGCCAGGGATATCGGCAACAACCATCCGCCGACCAAAATCATCTTCCACTACCCCCAAATTAGGGGTCAAGGTGGTAAATGGATAAGGTCCGATTTTGGGCCTGGCTGCAGATATCTTTGAGATGAAGGTAGATTTACCAGCATTTGGCAGGCCAACCAAGCCGACATCAGCGATAACCTTCAACTCAAGACGGATTGTTTTTTCTTCCCCTTCCTCACCAGGCTGGGCGAATCTTGGGGTACGCATGGTTGAAGACTTGAAGTGCACATTACCTTTGCCCCCGCGACCTCCCTTAGCCACTAAAAACATCTGTCCATCTTGAACGAGATCGACCAAAAGCTTTTCCCGTCCATTCTCTAAAACTTCGTACACTAAAGTCCCTACGGGGACGTCAATTATCAGGTCATCACCGGAACGACCATAGCGCTGCTTGCCCATTCCTGGCTGCCCATTTCGAGCCTCATGGACTCTTTTATGACGAAAATCATATAGTGTTAGAAGCTTAGAGCTGGCCCTAAGATAAACATCCCCTCCTTTGCCGCCGTCTCCACCATCAGGCCCACCTTTGGGAACATATTTTTCTCTGCGAAAGGATACGCATCCATTGCCCCCCTTGCCTGAGCGGACTAAAATCTTTGCTTCGTCTACAAAACGCATACTTTACTACTATAAGCCAGGTGACAGACTTCCCAAATTAAACATGGACCAGAACAGTCTGCCACTAACTCTCTAAGTTTAATGTTCTAAATGTTCTATTTGTTACAATTCATACTTATAAACAACAAATACCTAAAATATTCGTTTTCGCAAGGCAATACTTGGAAAAATAAAAAAAGCCGCCCAGAGGAAATCCAGGCGGCTAACAGGCAAAAAGTTACTTTCTGTCTGACTAAACAGCAGGGACTACACTAACTCTGGTTTTAACCTTTTTATTGCGGACAAACTTTTCAAATTTAACCACACCATCCGTAAGAGCGAACAGGGTGTAATCTTTACCCATGCCCACATTCTTCCCTGGATGAACCTTAGTGCCCAGCTGACGAACCAAAATATTCCCTGCCCGTACCTTTTGGCCGCCAAAGCGCTTCACGCCTCTTCTTTGACCAATACTATCTCGACCGTTCCTGGAACTTCCTCCAGCTTTCTTATGAGCCATAATATCCTCCCTTAACTAGGCCTGTATAGCCTTCACCCTAAGGGTTGTAAAATCCTGACGATGACCTTGCTTTTTACGGTAGTCTTTGCGGCGCTTTTTCTTGAAAACAATAATCTTTTTCTCTCGGCCATGATTTAAAACATCGCAGACAACCTTGGCCTGCTGAACATACGGCTGACCAATCTGAACTTCGCCGCCCTGACCTACAACCAAAACCTTATCCAAAGTAATCTCAGAACCGGCCTCTGCCTGAAGCTTACTAACTTTGACCTGCTGTCCTTCTTGGACCCGGTATTGTTTTCCTCCGGTTTCAACTATAGCAAACATTGTCTTACCTCCAGAAAAGTGAAACGGAACTAGTAAACTAACTTTTCCTGGTTAGTCAAGTTATTTTTAACAGTTTGACACTGCCACGTCATTATTCAATTTCAAAAAGTGGCCGGTGGACAGTCTAAGCAGCCCTGGCCAGAAACAAAACCTGAACCTGCTTGGCTCCGCCCTGAAGAAGAACGTGTGTGCACTCCTCCAGAGTAGTCCCCGTAGTCATGATATCGTCAATCAATAAAATTTTTTTATTGCGTAATATATTTGAAGAAATCAAAAAACTATTCTTAAGGTTAGCCAAGCGCTCAGTTCTATTCAATATACTCTGTGCAGGAGTATGCTTTTGTTTCTCAAAGCCTCGTCTCTTGACCGGAGTATCAATTTTCCGAGCAAAAATTTTAGCCAACTCCAGGCTCTGGTTAAACCCTCTCTCTCTTAATTTTTTATTGTGCATAGGTACAGGAAGAATGATATCCTGACGATCAAGACCATGACTCTTATATGCTTCATAGAGCAGAAAGGCCAAAACCCTGCCTAAACTCAACTTCTGGGTAAATTTATATTCAAGAATCAGTTGTTTTAACAAACCATCGTACACTCCATAAAAACCAAGTCCAGACCAAGAAGGAGGAGCCTCACGACACTGAAGACATTGATAGGGGTTCTCATTTAACACATAGACTTGGCCACAGGAAACACAGTAGCCGTATCGGACAGGAGATAGCTTGGTCTGACAATCACGGCACAAAAACTTGCCTTTAGGCACAACCTGGCCACAAATATCACACCGGCTCTGGACAAATATATCCTTCAAAGCTGTCAACATTCTTTCGGTTTAAGCTGGATTTTTCAGTGTAGGGCCTTGAAGAACGCTGAGTTAACAAAATTCCATCAGACAAGGAATAATTAGGCCCAAGTTAATAAATACTTTTGCAGAAATGTCAGATCGCGAACTCACGTATCTTTTCCAGGATTGTACTATTAGACTTGAGATCAGCTACTTTATCCAGGCCGCGTAAATCCAGATACTCAAGACTATAATTAAACGTAGACAAAAAATATTTCAGGGTTAATTGACTGCCAGCGAACAGCTTATCACCTTTTTTGCGTCCGGCTATGAGGATGATTTTCGCCTGTCCCCTATGAACTTTTAATTGCTCTTTAATCCACATAGAATAAAAAGATTGGCTTCTATCAATCAGGGCCTTTAAACCAGCCGGTAAATGATAAAAATAAATAGGGGAGCAAAGAAAAAGCCTTCTGAAAGTTAAAATCTTTTCTAAAACCATCTGAGCATCATCATTTGCCGCCAGGATACAATGTCCAAGCCCCTCCTCGGCACACTTCTGGCAACCCTGACAAGGGATGATCTTGAACTGCCGCAGATAAATTACTTCCGGAGAGAACCCCTGCTGCTCAAGGGTGTCAGCTATAAGCTTAGCAGCGGTATCGGTATTGCCACCTGGCCTTGGACTGCAGGCCAGGATCAAACTGTCATACTTCATGTTTTACGCTCAAAAACACCCTCAATATAATCATCGAATTCTTTTATGTTTAACTCCCAGTGCGGCGCAATATACAAGGCATTTTTTAATTGGTCCAAGGCGTTTTTCTGTATCAAAACAGTTATTTTTTGCCCCCTGGAAAGACGGAGGTACCAACTTACCTCCTGACCAACCCCTCAACATTTATGCCTAAGGTCCAGCTCAATATCTTTATCGAGCATGATTCCCCCTAGAATCTATTTGAGCATATATCTTGATGTACTCTGAGACCATTCGACTGGCAGAGAAGAACTGTTTTCCGCGCTCAAAAGCCGTGTCAGCCATAAATCTTGCTCTTCGTCTCTTTTTTAAGAGACGAACTACCTCTTGCGCCAATTCATCCCAATTGCCTGAATTTATTAAGATACCTGTCTCTCCGTGAACAATCTGCTCCCCAATGCCTCCTACATTAAAGGCCACCACCGGCAACCTGCAACGCATGGCCTCCAGGACAATTAAAGGATGGTTGTCGGCCACAGTGGGATACGCCAGCACCGAGCAACTTTGCATAAGCGCATATAAAGTATCCTGAGGTAAATAAGGCAAAAAATATAAATTTCTTTCTTGCCGGATCTTATCACCACCTACAAACAATGCCCTTGCCTCAGGCATTGCCTCGGCTATCTTTTGCCACACATCCTCCCATCTTGATCCGCCTTTGTAAACAGCTTTGGTGCCACCGTGGGCCACAAAAAGAACACTTGGGTATTTTTTTAAAAAATTAAACTGATTTAATAACCCGCTATCTTTTACGACCTCCTCGTCCCACTCAATGCCATTGGGAATAACCTTTATCTTAAACTCCGGTAGGAACTGGCGCACCATTTTTCCCAGCCATTTGGAAGGAGAGACAATAAGAGGTCTCGTTTGGAAGAGTATATCTTTTTTGCTTTGCCACACCTTGTGGCTTTGTACAAACCCGCGTTCACAGTACTCGCACCCTGTTTTCCACTGCTCACACTGTAAAGGATAAACACATCCACCTGTGATCAAAGAACAATCGTGGGCAGTGATCACCACCCTGGACAGGCCAGCAATTTTTTTCAGCACATCCAGCCAGTTCAAGCAGGAATGAATATGCAAAATACTTCTATCACTCTTTTGTAACAGACCTTCTAAACCTTGTCCTTCAACTTCCCAGACATGGTCACTTACTACACCCTGGCTGGACAAACGTTTATGTAAAATTCTGGCAACCCTGGCTGCCCCGCCTTGTTCTTTTAAGGCGCTAAAATGGACAACTTGCATGCGTAATTAGGGAGTTGAGGCTTAAAGTTACCGTTAATGCAGAACTCAACTAAATAATTGGGACTTCATGAAAAAACGGGTTGTGCAGCTTTTCATCCATGACCCTGGTTTCTTCACCATGACCAGGATAAATAATGGTATCGTCCGGCAGGGTAAAAATCTTTTCCTGGGCAGATTTTTTAAGAATTTCAAGACTCCCCCCCGGGAAATCAGTACGGCCCACAGAGCGAAAAAATATCAAATCCCCTACAAAAACGGCCTCAAGTTCAGGAAAATAAAAAGAAAGACTGCCTGGAGTATGACCGGGCGTAGCCAGTACTTGACAGGCGAAACCTAAAAAATTCTGCTCACTTTCGCTTAAATCAACAAAATCAAATGGCTCTGTCTCCGGGAAATCCATGAATCCCCCTGCGCCAAGTTCTGTTTGCAATAAAAACTCATCTTCCTTGTTGGCCAAAATTGGGGCCCCAGTTGCACGGGCCAAGGCAGCATTGCCCTGGATGTGGTCAAAATGAAGGTGAGTATTTAAAATATGGGTCAGCTTAAGATTATTTTGAGACAAAAAAGAAATAACCTCGCGTGGGTCCCCACCCGGATCTATAACCACGGCCTTATTCTGACTAACAATCAGGTAGCAATTGGTTTGAAGAACTCCGAGTTGAAAAATCCTGATTTCTGCCATTTAAAACTCCTCTAAAAGTAGTTGTGATAAATCTTTTCGGGAAGAACTACCTTCTTGCGCAGGATATCCCATAGCAATAACGGCCATTAACTCCAATTGCTCGGGGTCAGTATTTAAAACTTCATGCACTTGAGTTTCCTGATTTAAAATCTCGCCCAGCCAGACAGCGCCCAGGCCCAATCCATGAGCGGCCAAAAGCATATTCTGAATACAAGCCCCGGCACCCTGATAATCTTTTGTGGCATTATACATGGCATCCTTGGCCAAAAAAACCACGATCAAAGTATTGGCCTGACGCACAATGTGTCCATATCTAGTACACTCGGCCAATTTAGCTTTACGCTGCTCATCCTTA
Organism: Desulfovulcanus ferrireducens; assembly: GCF_018704065.1. NCBI lineage: Bacteria > Pseudomonadati > Thermodesulfobacteriota > Desulfovibrionia > Desulfovibrionales > Desulfonauticaceae > Desulfovulcanus > Desulfovulcanus ferrireducens. The sequence goes on from NZ_JAGUQP010000033.1 coordinate 7,055, forward strand.
ACGACCAAAAAACGCCAAGGCTGATTATTCAATCCGGAAGGAGCCCACCGCCCAGCATCAAGAATCTTTATGATTTTTTCCCTATCCACGTCCTGTTCTGTAAACTTGCGGATACTTCTGCGATTAAATATAGCATCAAAAATATCTACCGTCATGTTACCTTCCCCCTATGAGTTTATCGCGTCCACTGCGTTTTTGGAGTCTATTTAGAGCCTGTGGCCGAACCTTTTTATCAACTTAATTTCCATGGTTTATTCTAGTCTGGGTTTCTTTCATGCTGGTACAAAGACTTGGACCCATCTATAGCTTGCTTGCGGACAGAGCATAATGGGATACTTTGGGTAAACAAATATTTTTTTATTATCGATAGTTATGGTCAGTATCGCAAAATATTTAGCCCATTCATCCCGATGCTCTGTTTTTCCGCAAGCTTTACTAAGATGGGTTACCCAAGCCGTTTGTAATGCATTTCAGAAACCAGGACTTTCAATCAGCGGTTAAAATGGGGTTTGGCCACAGGCTCTTTGGTCTAACATATGGGAATTAGGGCAAAACTCAATAAGCTCAACAAACTCACTAGCCTTTTTGCTCTTTTTTGTCTATTTGTCTATTGTTCACTGTCTAGGTCTTACTATCCTATAGTGAAACTCAAACATAATTTCCTAAATCCAACATTATAAAACCAATGGAAAAAAATCAAAACCAGATCACTCTTGACAAAAATGATCTCATTCAATTTGAGCCTGTCTTGCAAAAATTCTTAAGAGAAATTTTTCTTTTTACCTCGCACAGCCTGTATTTCCCACAAGCAATCCCTAACCAGGTAAAAGGCAATGAACAACTAAAACCAATTCTGGAAAAAGACAGGTTGCTTTTGCCTTTGGTTTTCAAAAACAACTTTCTTGGCCTTTTTGTAGCCAGAGATGTAGACCCTGCCCAGATTAAATCCTTACTGCCTTATCTGGTTACCATGACCTCCCTATGTCTGGATAAGCTCTATCTCTATAAAACAAGCATAACAGATCCCTTAACAGCTCTTTTTAATCATAACTTTCTCCAAAAAACCATTGAAGATGAGATTGAACTCATTTTGGCCAACATAACATTGGGGCCAAACTCCAGCCTGGACGCAAGTCTAAACGGATATAGTGCCACTTTTGGAATCATCCTTATTGATTTGGACCGTTTTCATGTAATCAATGACAACTTTGGTTATGAATTTGGAGATAAAGTTTTAAGGCGCATTGGTGAAGAATTGAAAAAGCTCTGTCCGGAAAAATCAGTCCTGGCCCGCATAGAAGGTGATACTTTTGCCCTTTTCTATCCCCACTCTTCCCCGCGTAAATGTATAAAGCTAGCTAAAAAACTTAAAACAAACATCTCAAACCTTATCTTTTCTTATCCCCTCTCAGACGAACAGGTTTCTGTTTGTGCAAGTTTTGGCATAGTCAATTTCCCTGAAGATATTTTTGGACCTCAATTTCAAAAGACTGCTACGGAATTAACTCACATCTTAGTGGAAAAAGCAAAGCGAACACTGGATGCAGCCAAAAGAAATGGGGGGAACCAAGTTTATTCCTTTGGCCAGATTCTATCTCAAGGAGGACTAGTTTTAAAAACCCTGCCTTTAGGCCGCCTAATCCTAAACCTGAGCAAATATGTTGATGCCCGAGAAGGCCAGAGATTTTTGGTTTGGTCCCAAAAAACAGGTTCTGTAGAGGCAGAACTAAACAAACCAGGGAACCACTATCCTCTTATACCCAAAGGAGAAATAGCAATTATTGAAGTCCAGGACGAAGTTTCTATTGCTGAGATTCTATTTCTTAACGATCCGGCCAGGTCAGTAGAACCAGGGGACCGCCTGACGCTGATTGAAGATGGAGACATTGTTGACCAGGGAGGCTTAGGGACAGCTAAAAACACCAAAAAAGATCTGTTAACAGGACTTTATTCCTTTCGAGACTTCCTAGCTACCTGGAACCGGGTCAAAGAATCTGAATCACTGATGAGTATGGCTTTAGTGCGCATAGATGAATTGAAAAAAGGAAAAAGCGGCATCCAGGGAGAAAAGCTCGTCCAGGAGCTATCACTCATAGCTCGAAAAATTTTCCCTGAAAAGACATTGGGTGGACGATATAGTCTAAATTGCCTTATCTTTTACCTCCCCAATGTGGATAGAAAACATGCTTTAGACCTTGCTCTTGAGATAACCACACAGGCCCAGGCAAAATTTGGCCTCAATTTAGGTATTGGCCTGGCAAGTTATCCTTTTCTTAACTTTAGCCCGTCACATCTATTGGACAATTGCCGCAAGGCCCTCGACCATGCCCTGTTTCTCGATCCGCCTAAAGTAGCATGTTTTGATTCTATTTCCTTAAACATTAGTGCCGACCGCCTCTTTGCTCATGGAGACATTTACCAGGCCATGGAAGAATACAAACTATCTCTGGCCGCTGATGAAAATAATAATCTGGCCCGCAATTCCTTAGGGATTTGTTATGCTCGATTGGGTCATCTGGGTCTGGCCAAACAACTTTTTCAGGAAATCATTTCCTGTGAGCCAGAGAATCTCATGGCTCGGTACAACTATGCCTGTGCCTGTCTGAAATTAGATGAACTGGTAGAAGCTGAAAAATCTTTTCTCCAATGCCTTCAACTTGACCCTGAACACAGCTTCAGCCTGTTCCGCCTGGGTCAAATAGAAGAAAACAAAGGTCACCTTGGCAAAGCCTGGGAATACTATCAAAAGGCCCAGCAAACAAAGGATGGTCGGGGACTGGCCCCCAGACATTTAGCAAGACTGGCCCATAAAAAAGGCGAACAGGAAAAAGCCCGGGAATACCTGCATCAGGCACTCGTTTACAATCCCAAAGATGCCTATGCTCTGAATCTCCTGGCCAGGATTTATCTTGAAAGCGGTGATGACCCTGAAGTGGCAGAAACTCTGGCCAGGCAAAGTGTGAGTCTAAAACCGGATATAGCCTCTTTTTGGGAAGTGCTGGCCCAAAGTCTGCAAGCCCAGGGCAAAACAGAACAAGCCCGTAAGGCTAGATCACGCATGACAGTTTAGCCCACTGTTTTCTTATCAATCCATTCCTTCCCCTCAGTCAAATCTCACCAAGGTGGGACTAAGGGAGGTGCTAATAATTGATGTTTCTTTAAGGAAACTCTTATTTAAGAGCCTGTGGCAAACCCCATTTTATCCGCTGATTGAAAGTCTTGGTTTCTGAAATGCATTACAAAGGGCTTTGGGTAACCCATCTTAGGGAAGATTACGGAAAAACTAGTCTCAAACTTGTCTGAAAACAACAGAGTAACTTAAAAGTAACTGTTTCTTTTTAAAGGAGAGGATTTTCTATGTCTAATAAATACATAACAGACATTCACCAAGTAAAAAAATTGACTAAGAATGATTTGCAGAGAATTGAGCCAGTTGTCCAAAAATTTGGCTTCAGGGCCAATGAATTTTATCTATCTCTAATTAACTGGGATGATCCTCACGATCCCATCCGACGAGTCATCATCCCCGATGAAGAAGAGCTGACTCCCTGGGGCCGTTTAGACGCTTCAGATGAACAAAACTACACAGTTTATCCGGGCCTGCAACATAAGTATACAAGCACTGCTGTTCTTCTGGTCAGCAATACTTGCGGTGGGTTTTGTCGCTTTTGTTTTCGCAAAAGATTATTTTTATACCCTGAAGAGGAAGAGTATATTCGCGACCTTGAACAGGCTCTTGACTATCTAAAACAGCACAAGGAAGTGAGCAATGTATTACTTACAGGCGGGGACGGTCTTATGTTGTCTACTTCCAGGCTAAAAAAAATCATCGAGTCCTTGCGTCAAATCGACCATATCCAAGTCATCCGCATCGGCACAAAGCTTTTGGCCTATAATCCATATCGAGTACTTGAAGATCCTGAACTACTGGAACTGATTAAAAAATTCAGCACCCCTCAAAAAAGAATATATATAATGACCCATTTTAACCATCCCAATGAGATCACAACGCAAAGTCAACAAGCTGCTCAACTTTTACTCACATCCGGAGCCATCCTGGCAAACCAGACACCAATGCTTAAAGGAGTCAACGACGACCCGAAAATATTGTCCGATTTATTCAGAAAACTCTCATACATAGGCATCCCACCTTATTATGTCTTTTTATGCCGGCCAACAGTTGGTAATAAGGGTTTCGCCATACCCGTTGAAAAGGCCCTGGAAATATTTCAGCAGGCCCAGACGATGGGTTCAGGACTGGCCAAAAGGGCCAGGCTGACCATGTCCCACAGCACAGGCAAATTGGAGGTTGTCTTCCAAACTGAGGATAAAATTTATTTCCGCTACCACCGTTCAGCAGATCCCAAGCATAGCGGAAAGGTTATGATCTTTAAACGCAATCCCAATGCCTATTGGCTGGACGACTATGAAGAAAAGGTTGCTGAGCAGAGCTGTTCTAAACCAATGCCTCGCTTATAATGGAGGCTAGAAGCATGTTTCGCAAGTAAAACCAGAACGAAACTCGAATTATTCAGCTGCAGCCTTGTCCAGGTCCGCAAGTAACTTATTCAACTCAATCCCATATTTTTGGGCCACCTCTTCCAGGGTACAAAAAAGACTCTGGCAGCAAATACATTCGCCAGCCAACTTATCATATTCACGAAATACTTGCTCTGTCTGCCTATATTTGGCTACCACATCCAGTACTGTTAACTGAGGAGTAATCTTTTGCGTCATTTTTCCCTTCCTCATTTTCTTTTGATAGACCCAAAAATTTTCGTTTAGTCGTCATAATCAACTCTTTGCCCAAAAATGTTTTTTTTCAGATTAACGCTTTCCTTGCTTAAAATCATCTCCCTTGTCCATAAAGCCGAGGGCTCTATCTGCTCTGCCTTGGGACCAAAATCATAACTACTTACATCCAGAACAAGTTCCTTGGCTATACTTGCACTGTCTTTGGCATTAAACACATTTGTCAACAGTTCATAAGTAAATTCTTCCACCCCTTTAGCCATGCGCTCTCTCACGCCTTTGGGCTCACTTAACAGCTTATTTTCAAAAGGCAAATTCAACTTTTTATAGTTTCCACCTTTAAAGCCATTCTCCCGAGCACAGGCAACCATCTCCGCCCACAGCTCTTCACTGACCCCTTTTCCCTTTTCTTTGATAAACTCTCCTTTCTCGTCTAGTTCGGCATTACCATATTCATTGACTCTGACTCCCCAGGAAATCATCTGTAAGGCCGTGGCCACGTTGGCCTTTGTGGTATTTGTCTTCTCCGTAATCTCGCGTAACCGATCAGAATCATTACCCGATGTACCGTGCTGGGCACCTGAAACCTTGTATGGTTCTAGTGCTGCATGAACCATGGCCGTCAAATCTAGCTGAATTCCAACGTCACTGGCCTGAATCCCATGGGTAGTTCCATTATTTAAGGCAATCCAATCCGGAAAAATGGAATTGGCATTGAGCCCTTTAATCAGAAACAAGACCTCTTCTGGTGTGGATAGCCCTTCCTTGCCTTTAATCTCCCCTACTTCGGTTTCATACCCTCCCCAAGAAGGAATTTTAGAAAAAAGCTCCCTGTTGGCCAACAGATTTTCCTTGTCTGACAAATGGGAAGCATCAATGGCTATAGAGGTAACGCCCTGCTCGAACATAGAGGGAATCTGAATCTTAGCCTTTTCTAAATCCTGTTTGTTTTTGATTGTAAAGTGATCAGCATGAATGGCTACCGGAATAGTAATATTCATTTCATTACATAACCCATCAACTATGCGAGCTAAATTCCAAAAGTTTACGGCACAATAAGGGCTTGGTCCGCCTTCTGATTTAGCAATCTCCAGAATTACAGCGGCATTTGCCCTTTGCGCGGCCATTAAAACACCGCGAATGACAAAATAATTGCGGCCATTAGCAGCAATGGTCATGGCTTTGCCCTTGGCCAACATGGCCCGGTCAATGACTTTGCCACTGACGAGTAAAGCTTTGGAACAGGGGAAAATCCTTTGTATATTAGGGGGACGACCAACTTTAAGCAAAGTAGCGTAATTTTTATCCATATCTGCCTCCATTTGTTCAGGTTGCCATTTCTAACTATGCTCTTTAGAATATCTCTTTGTTTACCTTAACATCCTTCATACGACTTAGGGGAAAAACAATGTCTAAAATAATTTTTCTTGGTCTGGCCGGAGGCCTGGGAGCAATTAGCCGGTATTATATATCCGGATTAGTACAAAACTATTTTAATACCACTTACCCCCTAGGCACAGCTGCTGTTAATCTCCTTGGATGCCTGGCTTTTGGTTTTATTTGGGCCTTACTTGAAGATAAACTACTACTGGCGCCCTCTCTTCGACTTTATGTCCTGACAGGATTTATGGGGGCCTTCACCACGTTTTCTACTTTTAGCTTTGAAACTGCCAACCTGGTTCGCTACTCTCAATGGTTTTGGGCCATGACAAATCTGGTAGGACAAAATGTTTTAGGTATATCTCTTATCTTTTTTGGGATGTTTTTGGCAAGGATAATCAAATAATTTTTTTTAATGACAAAAAGGGTGCCAAAAAAAAAATTAATCTTTGAAAAAAAATGTTGACTTCGGGAACGGATTTGCATAAATGCTTCTTCTCGGTTGCGAACGAGAGCAATCAAAATTCCCCGGTAGCTCAATCGGCAGAGCGGGTGGCTGTTAACCACTAGGTTGGCGGTTCGAGTCCGTCCCGGGGAGCCAGAAAACAAAGCCCCGTCAATAGCGGGGCTTTTTTATTTATGTTCCACTACGGTATTAGTCGACCTTTAAAAGGGTGCATCCGAGGCTGCACTTGGGTTGAACAGGTAAGTGATAGAATAGGCAGGATGCTCAAAGGAAATCCGTAGCGCATAACCTCTGCCATGTTTAGCTAGCCAGAATTGAAAACGAAATACAAGATTTCCAAAGAAAAGGCGGAGGGGCTGTCGCTCCCTCCGCCTTTTCTTTTTTTAAAATAAAGAGTCTATGCCCGGACCCAACTAAAGGACTTCCAATAATTTTTATTAGCCTTGGAGAATCACTTGACCTGAACACAACAACACAACCAGCCTAAATAAAACCATCTTTGGTAATACTCTCTAACTCCCCGCTTCATGAAACCAACAATTATCCCTCAACAAATTGTATTTATAGAACAAAATAAGTGCGTTATTGCATATATGACAGATTAAAAATTTCTTGTTAAGTAAAAATTATAGAAAACTTTTGAAGCTTACTCAAATTCTCCCTAATAATTTGCTCAAAAGCCATTGTTGTGTTAAATAACCATGGAGAAACCTAAAATTCCACATCACGGGCATAAAGTGAATGCACATATATTATAGTTTTCACTAGTCGAGATGCAAGCATGGAGAGGTGTTCTATGAAGTTCGAACTGAAAGGCTATGTTGAACGTATAAAGCCAGCTGAGAACTTCCACCAACTAGTCGTTCGAGATTCAGAGACTAAAGAAAAATGGGTTTTATACACTGGAGACAATGTTAGCCTTTCTACACTTTTAATCTGTCAAAAGAATAATTTTTTGGTGCGTATCCGAGGTTGGGCAAGGCAGGACAAAGACAATATTTTTTTTCGAATATCTTCTTATGATGTTCTGGACACACGATATGTACCTGTCAGATTCTAACTATTTTTGTGTAAATTACAAGGAACAAATCTCGCTTGTACTCGCCTAAAAGAGACAAATTTTAGCGCTCAAACCAAGACAACTCAATAAACATAACAGATGTTGGGCTATTTTTAGCAAAATTACAGCGTAGAACTGCTATGTACTTCTAAAACAAATAATTTCTTCTTTTCTCCATTTATCTAAGTGATAATTGTTGTTGAAAAAAGAAAACTAGTTGCAGAATGCACTAAAATATAATATATATAAAGTAATAAGTTACATTAACTTATTAACTAAGATTTAAAATGAACGATAAACTATTGATCATTTCTGTCCTTTCAGATCGATTCGGTATCTGTCGCCTTGCTCCGAATATGCCTCTCCCAGCATGGGCAGTTGCTGGCCCCTTCTATTCCATCACCCGAACTACAGAGGAGTTATCTGTTGTATGCCCTGAGTTGGCAATCCCAGATGAAATAGTAAGCGAAAAAGGTTGGCGCTGTTTAAAGATACATGGTCCCCTGGATTTTTCTCTAACAGTGATTCTTTCATCCCTAACGATACCGCTCACAAAAGCGGGCATCAGTGTTTTTGCCATATCCACCTACGACACAGATTACTTATTGATCCAAGAAACAGAACTTGAGAAAGCAAAAACTGCCCTAAGTGAGGCAGGACACAAGATTGTTGACTGAATGCTAAATATACGTATTAAAAAAAGACTCAACTTTCTGACATGATTAACATCCTCAAATTACTACACAATTGAAGAGAGCATTTTCTGAAATGCATTACAAACGGGTTGGGTAACACATCTTGGCGAAGATTGCGGAAGTGCTGTGCATAGGGAGGTTATTCCATCGAACTTTCGAAACCCATCATAACAACAGAAAAGGCATTAAATAATATTCTATTGACTAACCCCATTATGCACAGCCAGCAAGCAAGCCTTAGATGTGTCCAAGTCTTTGTTAGCATTGAAGAAAATGCGCTCGCAAATTAACTCAGAAAGTTGAGTAAAAGAGCAATAACTATCTCCAAAAAGAACTATAAGTACATCTTGGAACACATTACTCGCCGGATATAAAGACTTAACCCTTTTTAATCAAAAAGATAGATACTCAAAAAAGAATTATTAAAACAAATGAAGATACCAATATATCAAATCGATGCCTTCACTAGTCAAGTTTTTGCTGGAAACCCAGCTGCAGTATGCTTACTAGAAAGTTGGTTAGACACTCCCACACTGCAAGCCATTGCCAGAGAGAATAATCTTTCAGAGACAGCATTTGTCGTTCAAAAAGAAAATTACTATGAAATCCGATGGTTTACTCCGTCAGTAGAAGTCGATTTATGCGGTCATGCAACTTTAGCCTCTGCTTTTGTCATTTTCAACTATATGGATACTTCAATTGAAGAAATTACATTTGTCTCATCTAAAAGTGGAAAACTTATTGTATCTCGTGAAAAAGATTTACTGAAAATGAACTTCCCTTCCCAGCCACCAAAACAATGCAATCCTCCACAAGAACTGCTTCAAGCTCTTGGCAGAAAACCTATAGAGGTATTGAGTTCAGAAGATTATCTTGCGGTATTTCAAACCGAAGACGAAATAGTATCATTAAAGCCCGATATGGAAAAACTTAAACGACTCCCTTTGCGTGGAATTATTGTCACTGCTAAAAGCAAAAAAGCTGATTTTGTTTCTCGTTTTTTCGCCCCAAAACTTGGGGTTAATGAAGACCCTGTTACAGGTTCAGCTCATTGCACCTTGATTCCATATTGGAAGACCAGGATGAACAAAAAGACTTTTTACGCTCAACAGGTGTCACAACGAGGTGGAGAGCTATTTTGTGAAGACTGTGGAGACAGAGTTGCCATAGCTGGCAAGGCAGTCAAATACATGCAAGGTACAATAACCATCTAGAGAGTCTGTGCCCAAACCCCATTTTGACTATCAGATTAGAAATCCTGGTTTCTTGAAAGCCTTGCAAAGGCCTGGGTAAGCCATCTTGACGAAGCTTGCCGATAAGCAGAGCATCGGGTGACAAAACTAAGTATCTGGGACTAGTTACCATAACTATCTATAGTTTAAATTGAGCGATTTTTTTGCAGTTCAAACTTCGAGATTGCTTCGCTACACTTTGTTCCACTCGCAATGACAGGGGCGAGATTGTCATTGCGAGGGCAGCGAAGTTGTCCGTGGCAATCTCACCCATTGACTTAAAATCGCTCAACTTAGGTGTAATTAAAAGACTATTCGTTTATCAAAAATACCCCATTATGCTCTGCCCGCAAGCAAACTTTTTACCCCGTTTAATCCAGCGAAGCGGGGCTGGATTTTGCCAGTATTCAACTGGGGTAGATGGGTCCAGGCATTTGCACCAGCATGAAGGAAATCAGGATTGAAAAAAATTATGAAAAATTGTCCTGTGAGTAAGGTTCGGCCACAGACTCTAAAAGAGACTAAAGGAGAAAATAATGATTACCTGTTACCTGCACTATGTCATTGACCCTTATAAGCTGGAAGAATTTGAAAAATATGCTAAAATGTGGATACCTTTAGTTAACAAATTTGGCGGTACTCATCATGGGTATTTTTTACCACAGGAAGGGGAGAACAATATTGCAATCGCTCTATTCAGTTTCCCGAGCCTGGCAGCCTATGAAGAATACCGTATCAAATCCCTGGATGATCCAGAGTGCCAGGCTGCATTCAAGTTTGCCGAAGAAACAAGATGTATTATAAGTTATAAGCGAAGCTTTATGAAACCTGTTTTTGAGTAGGATATCACATAGGCCGTAACATATTCACGGACAGCACCGCTCTAGCCGACTCCGCCCACAGCCACGTCAGCAGCAAGGATACCCAGAATGCGTCCTTCCTTGTCCCAAAAAGGAGTGGACACAGTTATGCACTTTTCGCCTGTGGCCTGAGAGACATAGACCTCGGAGATGTAAAGGTTGTTGGTTTTCATTGGTTCGGTAAACCACGGACGTTGAGACCAATCTTTACCCAGGGCCTCGGCATCTTTCGGAGATTCCTTGCCTGGCCTCGGGATGTTGGCAATGGGCTGAATGCCGCGCTCATCAGTGAGGTATAGCAGCTCTAGAAAATCGTGCTCCCTTATGGCCGCGCGCAACGCCTCCTCCTGCCGCTCGCGTTGCATGGACCTAATTGCCTCGGAAGCTGCCAGTTCACTGATAACTTTCTGGACCACTCCCTGCCCCATGAGTCGAAAAACATTGTTCAGACTCTCCAGTTCTTCTACTTGCTCTAACAACCGCCTCATGGCGGCTTCGGAATTAGCCATATCCTCACCGGTATGCCTGGCTATTTTGTCCAGATGGGAGATAGTTCGCGTAATTTGCTCACTGGCCGTGGCCTGTTGGACAGCTGCTGAAGCGATGGAGTCTATTTGCCGAGAGTTATCGTCGGAAAGCTCAACAATTTCGGCAAGCATTTCCCCGGAGCGATGGGCCACGCTCGTGGCTTTTTTTACAAGCTTGGCTGTCCCCTCCATGCCTTCTCTGGTATCGGCCACACCTTTCTGGATGGCTTCGATCTGGTGACCAACATCTCGGGTAGCTTCCATGGTCTTTTCAGCCAATTTACGCACCTCATCAGCAACCACAGCAAATCCCCGACCCGCCTCACCTGCCCGAGCAGCCTCTATAGCCGCGTTCAAGGCCAGAAGATTGGTTTGGTCAGCGATGTCCGAAATGATCTCCATAACCTTTCCGATTTCTAGTGCTTGCTTACCAAGGCCCATGATCACCTCGGTAAGTTGGGCTGTGCGCTCATTTACTGCCTGTATGGCAGCTACCGTCTCTTTTACTGTTTTTGCCCCCTCTTGGGCCTGTTGTTTAGCTTTGTCTGCAGCTGAAGCAGCGGCTTCGGCGCTTTTGGAAACCTGAGCCTGAGAGGCGTTCATCTCTTCCATTGCCGTGGCAGCTTCAGCCGCCAGCCGTTGTGCCTCTGTTGCACCCTGGGCTGCATTTTCCGAGGCCTGGCGCAAGAGCATGGTAGCCTCTTGGATACCGTGAATAGCATTTCCTAACGTATTCGAAGCATTAACCAAACCTTGGCAGCGTGATTCTTCGGCCTTCTCGCGTGCCACCGCAATCTGTTCCAAAGCACGTTTGGCCAGATCCTCCTGTTCACGCAAAGACTCAGCAAGTTTACAATTTTGGGCAGTTAATTCTTCAAATTTGTCAAAAACAACCCCGGTCAATTTTATAATTTTTTCATAACCTCTAACTCCTTCAAATGAATCAACGCCGATACCGATAATTCCCATGCGGCTTTCCAAAAACTCAAGAAGGGCACGGGTTTTTCGACCCTGAAAACCCGCCACCCAGACGGCCGACACCAGACCAGCGAGCAAGCCGGCAATTGAAATGGAAACTAATTGTAGACGCAAGTCAGCAATCATTTTTGACACTTTTGACAAATCAGGACCTGTCAAAAGCATAGCTTCCAGACTGTTCAAGCCGGTGAAAGCTATCGCTGCAAGTATCCCGCAAATGAGCGCTGCTGGGAGTAAAAGCCAAATAATCTTATTCATCATTTTGCCCCCTGTTATTTTGAAGGAGATTTTACAAAATTTGCTGTGCAATTTTCGGTCCGAACGTTACGTCGATGGAACAACATATCTACTTCACGGTTGTAATAATTAGAGAAATCTTTATCATCTATTCTCCCTATATCATTTTTTAATTGTTTTTGACGCTGACACACAAACAAACTCTCCCAGATAGTTTACACTGAATCTAGATGACAGCGTTACAACCATTGTGTCGCTAACTACCACCTTCCATCAACATCCAAACACAACAAATCCTACAAACTCAATTAATTAGCCAAAATTATTTTTACCAATTTTGTCAATTGGATTCCCGGAAAATAAGGTCTAAACCAAAAAAATTAACAAAATTGTTAAACATTAAACCAGACCCTTCTACAGCAAGAAAGAAAAAAGTTTTGTAATATCAAGTAATTATCATCAAAAAAACATTATTATCAACCATATTTATTATTCGGCATGTCTATTGCTGAGATTTAATGTATGAGTCAGTCAATCAGTAACTTAAAACTCAAAGTGCTCTCTAAGATTAGCCACGCTATTCATAATGCCCTCGATCTAGAACAAACCCTGCACGATATATTACGTGTCTTATCTGAAACATTAAGCATGAAAAGGGCCACAGTGACCCTCATAGATCAACAAACAGGAAAACTGCTTATTACTGCTTCCTATGGTTTAACCAAAGAAGAGAAAAATCGTGGGGTTTACAGGTTAGATGAGGGCATAACCGGGCGCATTTTTCAGACGGCACAACCTTATTACGTACCTGATATTCGCAAGGAACCTCTTTTTCTGGACAAAACCGGATCCCGGGCGATTGAAAAAGGCCGTATTTCGTTTATCGGAGTTCCTATAATTCTCAATGGCGTACCTATTGGTGTCCTGAATGTTGACCGGTTGTTTGGAGACGATATCTCTTACGAAGAAGACATTGATTTCCTTACTGTAGTTGCCACGCTCATTGCCCAATTCATAAGCCTGAACCAAAAAGTCAGGGCCACTGTTGATGAACTTCGGCGTGAAAATGTTTCTTTAAAATACCAGTTATCCAAGGAGGCTCGAAGATTTTACATTGTTGGCAAAAGTAACGCCATGCTCGACGTGGAACACCAGATTGAGAAGGTTGCTCCCACCAAGGCCACAGTGCTTCTCCTTGGCGAATCTGGCACAGGAAAAACTCTCATAGCCAGAATAATTCACGAGATTTCAGAAAGGGCAAAATTTCCATTTATCAAGGTCAATTGCGCCTCTATCCCGGCAAATCTTCTGGAAGCCGAACTTTTTGGTTACGAAAGAGGTGCATTCACAGGCGCTGAATATTGCAAACAAGGCCGCTTTGAAGCTGCAGACAAAGGAACTATATTTCTGGATGAAGTGGGAGAACTTCCACTAGGTATTCAGGCCAAACTCTTGCGAGTTTTGCAGGACAAGGAGTTCGAACGGCTGGGCAGCAACAAAACCATAAAGGTTGATGTACGCATCATTGCTGCAACCAATAAAAATTTACAGGAGCTTGCTCAAAAAGGAGAATTTCGTCCGGACCTGTACTACCGTTTAAATGTTTTTCCCATTTGGGTGCCGCCACTTAGGGAACGAAAAGAGGACATTCCCGGACTACTCAATCATTTTCTACAAAAAATGGTCAAAGAGTACGACCGTAAACTCAGCTTTACCCCTGATGCCCTGGAACTTTTAAGACGCTATGACTGGCCGGGAAATGTTCGGGAAATGGAAAACTTAGTGGAGCGATTGGCTATTATGGCTGACGGCCAACGAGTCGACGTCTCACTCATACGTCCGTATCTCTCGATCCAAAACATAGAGACCACATCATCTTCTTCAGAACCTGAACCTGTACAGACTCAAAGTACTTCTTTCAAAAAAACATCGCTAAAAGAAATTGAGAAAAAACAAATCATCGCTGCCCTTAAACGCAATAATTGGATACAGTATAAAGCAGCGGGAGAACTGGGTATCACTCAACGTCAGATGGGATATAGAATCAAAAAATTTGGTCTTGAGGAACTCGTGGCACGGGAGAGAGCCAGGGCAAGGGTCAATAAAAGGTGATTAAAACTTCAACTTAATTCTATCTTCTCAAATTACAACCTCAATTCTGTTACCTCTCTATATTTATTCCTCAAAGCTTTCGCCACCAAGCGCTTATTCATTACGTGGCCTGGTGGCGAATGAATGAGGCACGGGCACATTTATCCGCATCCTCCCCCTCTGCCTCCACCAGAGCAACATCCTCCGGCCAAGCCGCGTCGTCTGCCTTTTAAGACAGAAATATCTTCTGCGCCGTAAACCGCAGCAAGTCCAGCATCAATGAATCCACTACACTCAACCGGAATAATGCCGTTTTCTTCCAGAATTTTTCTCGGCGATTCTCCAATTGAACTGGCCAACACGGCCCGGCAGTCTTGAAGTATTTCCGACAATTCCTTCCATCGTTTGGGGCCGCATCCCGGCCTGGGCGTTGTCCGTTCTTCGACAAGATAATAGCCCCCTTCCTTTTGACCCCAAATTTGAAGCCTTCTCGCTTCTCCCAAATGCTGGTTCACAAGCATACCTTCTCTGGTTGCCACCGCCACATAAGGCCTGGACTCGGATACCGGAAGAACAAGCTTGGA
>NZ_JAGUQP010000034.1 GCF_018704065.1 Desulfovulcanus ferrireducens
ACATGAACAAAATGAACAACGAAACAAATCGCCTAACTTATTGCCTTTATTGAAATATTTTTAACCGGACACTAGTGATGAGAGCAATAGCACTGTCAGGTTTTTGTTTGAGAAAGTCCTCCGTTATTTTTTCGGCTTCTGATAATTTACCCATCTGGATTAGAGTCTTACATTCATCTACTTTTTTCGACCAATTATTATCTGGATTTAAAGTCAGGGCAAGCTTTTGAATTAGAGAATTTACAGATATAGGCTTAACAATAACATTGTCTGCTCCCATTTCATATATTTGGATAATGTATTCTCGCTCAACCTCCACAGTCAAACAGATTATTTTGCAACGCTCTTTAAAAATATTTTTTAAAGTGTTTAATTGTAAAACATTGCTTTGTCCTTGAATATATGCTTCTATAAAAAAAATAATTTTATTATACTTAGTCAAAAGATCTTTGGCTTCGTCAATTGATTTGCGCAAGTTAGAGGAACGGAAGATAGTCCGATTGTCCAACCCAAGAAATTTAAAAGTAGCTATGATCGTTTTAAAAATCAAATGGTCTTCGGAGACGATCATAAGACAGCCTTTCTCTTCCTGGATAAAATGACGAACTATCTTATTGTATCTGTTTTGCTTCATTTTTTCGTCCTCTATCCATGCTTGAATTTAATTTTTATTTTTAACTTGAATTTTGAGATAAATAATGGCAAGTATAGAAAAAAATTATATTTTGATTAAAATTTTTCAATAATTTTTACAAAATTTAGCAGGTGTTCAGGTTAATTATTAGTTGGGGGTCTATCTATCAAAAAAATATCCCGTTGAAAATAAAGTAAATTTAAACTGATTGCATTGCTTGTCATATGTCCCTGCAAAATTTTTATCATCTGGAAGGGAGTGTTTATCAACTGTGACAGAATTTTCTAATTGAAACATGAATTAGGATAAAGTTTAATACGACAATACCGGCTTAAGTTTAAATTTAAGAATGGAAACTCAAAAGAGGAAAGTATGAGACAACTTTTTTGCACGATAATTTTTCTCTGTGCAACTTTCTGGTTGAATATATCTGTTCATGCGCGTGATATTTACCTGGGAATGTCCGGGGCCTTTACCGGTCCGACAAGGAGTTTGGGTATTGAGCTTTATCGTGGTTCAAAAGCCTACTTTGATTTTATTAATGATCAAGGTGGGGTAAATGGTAATAAAATTTACATTAAGGGTTATGATGACGGTTATAATCCTAATCCTGCACTCATAAATACTATTAACCTAGTGGAAAAGGACAAAGTTTTTTTACTTTTTGATTATGTAGGTACGCCGACAACTACCAGGATTTTACCTTTGTTGCAAAAGTATTCTTCAAAACATATTTATCTTTTTTGTCCCTTTACCGGCGCCAACCCCATGCGCCAGCCACCTTACAATAAGTTCGTGTATAACTTGCGAGCGTCCTACGACCAAGAGGTAACTGCTTTAGTGGATAATTTTGTCGCTTTAGGTATAAAAAAGTTCGGTGTTTTTTACCAGATTGATGCCTATGGTCGAGGGGGATGGCAGGGGATACGAAAAGCCTTGCACAAATATGGTCTTGAAGTAGAGGCAGAAGCTACTTATTCACGTGGAGCAAAGTTTACTGACTCCTTTGTTGAGCAGGTAAATAGTTTTCTTGAAAAGGATGTTGATGCCGTTATTTGTATCTCGGCTTATGCCGCAGCCGCAGGATTTATTCGTGATGCACGGGATCTTGGGCTCGATGTACCCATAGCCAACATATCTTTTGTAGATGCCGAGTCTCAAAGCGAGCTTTTGTTTGAGCTGGAGCAAAAAACTGGAAAAAACTATACTCAAAAGTTAGTCAATTCTCAGGTGGTTCCCTTTTATACGAAGAAGAATCTTCCCGCACTAAAAGAATACAAAATGTGTATGGAAAAATATCGTCCTACCATACCTAAAGAGTTTGATGATGGTAGCTATAACTGCAAAAAATTTGGGGCAGTCAGCTTTGAAGGTTTCTTAAATGCCAAACTTGTGGTCAAATTACTAGAGGCTTTGGGTAGTGAACCGGTGCGTGCCGAAATTCCAGAGGCCATGTGTAGATTAAACATGATTGATTTAGGGATAGATAGCATTGTTTTTTATACTTATTACTTTCAACAACCAATAGATAAAGTATATTTTATTACTTTTCAGAATGGGCAAATAAAGCCCCTTAAATCATTTAAGGAGCTCCTGAAATGATCATCTCTAAGTTGTTTAAAAAAGCCCTGGTCTATATTTTAGTCATATTTTTAATCATGGTTGCTTTGTCTTCGTTCTTTTCCGCCTATATCTTACGTAAAAACCTTATTTGTGAGTACATTACCAAGGCTAATGCCCTGGCTAACTCAATTTCAATGTCTTTGCCAGACGTTTTTTTAAAGAATGATATGGCAATTATTCAATCAATTATTGATCAATATCTCCAGGTAGAAGGAGTTGGATATGTATTTGTTCATGATGAAAATGGTAAGATTATGGCTCATACCTTTGTACCCAATGTTCCAGAAGAATTTATAACTCACCTAAAAGAGGCGCCTTTTTATTTTAACTCAACAGAAGGAGAACATAGAATTGTCACTATAAAAGATAAAAAGCATATAGATATACGTAAACCTGTATTAATGGGTAAGGCTGGCATTATCCACATTGGAATGGAATTGGACGTTATAAATAAGAAAATCATGTCATCTTTGGTTAAGATCCAGACTTTCAACTTGGTTATTTTTATTCTTAGTGTTGGTTTTATGTATATACTTATAGAACGCATATCCAACCCTCTGGTTAAACTGACAGATTATGCACATAGTTTAAGGCGCAGAAAATTTGATGTCCCTGTGACTGTAGATTCTGATGATGAGATTGGTGAGTTGGCTCGGACCATGCAGAGTATGGCTAGAGAATTGGCTAGTTTTGTTGGTGGATTACAACACGCGGTCAAAAATGCTACAGAAGAATTGCAGCAAGTTGTTTTATATATGAATGCTATTGTTGAAAATATTGCTGATGGACTTGCTGTAATAGATGAATCTGGAAAAATTTTCCATTATAATTCATCGTTTAAAGAAATGTTTAATATTAATAATGAACGTTTAATTGAGCAAGATATAAAAAAAATTATAGGAGTAGATTTGACAAAAAATTATGATTTTAATGATTCAAGTGAAGTAAAACGTCAAGAGTTTAATTATGTATCAGAAGGCGAAGTTAAATTTATTGAAGCTTGCATCTCGTCGGTGGATTTGGAATGTGGAAGAAATTTTATTATAATTTTTAGAGATATAACAAAAAGAAGAGAAACTGAAAATAAATTGAATAACCTATACCATGAAATGGAGATAAAAGTCAGGCAAAGGACTAAAGAGTTGGAAGAGACAAATGAAATATTAAAAGAAGAGATAAAAATAAGACATGAATATGAAAATATGCTTCAAGAGGAGAAAGAATTATTCAGTGTAACTCTAAGGAGTATTGGAGATGGTGTGGTAACAACCGATAAAGACTGTAAAATTGTCTTTTTAAATCGCGTTGCTGAGCAACTTCTACAAATAGATCAAGATGACATAAAAGGAAAAAATTTTGCTGATGTTGTCAAAATTAAAGATTATAACAAACATTTTTCTCCGCTTAAGGAAGCTTTAGAGTACGGTCGGATATTGGAACGTAAGCAAGAGGTCCTGCTGAATGCAAGGGGAGAAGAACTAAACATTGCCTTCAAAGTTGCACCCATTTATGACCGCCAGAGTCAAGTCCAGGGTGCAGTCATGGTTTTTCAGGATATTTCTGAGCTTATGCGTCTGGAAGAAGAGAGGATGCGCAAAGACAAGCTAGAGTCTATCGGCCTTTTAGCTGGTGGAATTGCCCACGATTTTAATAATAAATTAACAGCCATTTTAAACAATATTTTGATGGTCAAGATTGACTTGGACACCGAGAGCAAGAATTTCAAACGACTCGAAGATGCGTACAAAGCAACCCTACGGGCCCAGCAACTTACCCAGCAACTTTTAACCTTTTCCAAAGGGGGGGCGCCCATAAAAGAGACCACATCTGTTGACCAGTTGATTCAGGATGTAATCAACTTTACTCTTGCCGGTTCAAATATTGGTCGAGAAATAGATTTAGATCCCTTTCTTTGGCCGGCGGAGATTGACCCGGGACAGATTTCACAAGTCTTGGAAAATTTGGTTATTAACGCTATGCAGGCCATGCCTGAGGGAGGGATACTAAGAGTTCGAGCAGAAAATTTTGTGCTTCAAGACAAAACACTTCCGCTTCCACCCGGTAAGTATATACGCATTAGTGTTAAGGATACCGGTTCTGGCATTGACCCTGAGTACATGGATAAAATTTTTGATCCTTACTTTACGACCAAAGAAAAGGGAAGCGGACTTGGCCTTGCCAGTGCTTATTCTATTATTAATAATCATGATGGGTTTATTGACGTAATTTCTGAGCCAGGTAAGGGCACGGAGTTTATTATCTATCTTCCGGCCAGCGATGAGCAGTCGAAAGCAATCACAAAGCAGAAAACTGAATCTCATCTCACAAAAGGCCATGGCAGGATTCTGGTTATGGATGATGAACAGGAAATTCTGGATGTTATGGCCGATGCTCTTGAATTTTTAGGTTATGATGTTGATCTATCAAAGGATGGCCGTGAAATGCTGGAAAAATATAAACAGGCCATGTATAGAGGACAGAGTTATGATGTGGTAATTATGGATTTAACTGTTCCCGGAGGTATGGGTGGAAAAGAGGCTGTGAGTGAGCTTTTAAAGATTGATCCTAAGGCCAAGGCCATTGCTTCCAGTGGTTATTCCCAGGATCAGGTCATGGCCAAGTACAAGGAGTACGGTTTTGTGGGAGTTCTGGCTAAACCCTACACCATTGATGATGTGGCCCAGGTGATAAGTAAAATTTTAGGCATTGCCTGATTACATATTTCTTAAGCCAAAGTCATCCGCACGTCAGCCACGATAGCCCTTTCATTATTAACCAAAACAGGATTGAATTCTGCTTCAAAAATTTCCGGAAAGTCCATGGACAATTGGGACATGGTCAGAAGGATGTTTTCTAGCACCTGGAAGTTTATGGCTGGTTCTCCGCGAAAACCTTTGAGCAGCATGTAGGACTTGACTTCCCGAATCATGTTCCGGGCATCTTCCCTGGTCAAGGGGGCCAGGCGAAACGAAATATCTTTTAAGACTTCAACATAGATACCACCCAAACCGAACATGATTAGCGGACCAAACTGCTCGTCCCGCTTAAACCCGACAATGATTTCTTTACATCCTTTCGGAGCCATTTCCTGAACTAAACAACCTAAAATGTATGCGTCTCGCCTCAGTCGTTGTGCCCTGGCAGTGATCTCTAAAAAAGCATTGCGTACTTCTTTCTCATCTTCTAGCTCAACTTTAACTCCTCCCACGTCAGTTTTATGTGAGATGTCCGGGGAAGCAATTTTTAAAACTACGGGAAAACCAATTTGAGCAGCAAATTGACAAGCTTCATCACTTGAACGAGCAAGTAAGGTTTTTGGAATTGGTAGATTATATGATTTGAGAATTTCCTGTGCTTGAAACTCTACAATTTCATTTTGTCCCAAGTCTCTTGCCTTTTGGATGACCTTTTCTGCTTGGGCTTTATTTCTGGGCAACTCAACAGGGAGAGGGCAGGGATGTGTTTTCCACCGATAGTGCTTGTACATAGCCTCGATGCTTTTTATTGCTGGCTCAGGAAAGGCATAGCAGGGCACGCCACCATCTTGGAGAATTTTTTGGCCGACGGACACTCGATTTTTGCCCATAAAGCATGCAAAGATAGGCTTGTTTGCTTTATGAGCGATGTAAACAATACCTTTGCTGATTTCTTCGATCTCATCTGCAGCCTTTGAGGTGGGGCTAAGCAAAACCAGAATAGAATGGATATTTGGGTCTTCGACTAGTGTCTTGAGGGTCCTGATATACCTCTTGGCGCCTGCGTCTCCGATAATATCAATTGGATTATATAAAGATGCATAGGGAGGGAGAAACTCTTGCATTTTTTTTACAGTGGAAGGAGAGATAGAGGCCATGTGTAAAGATGACTTTTCACAGGCATCAGCTGCCATAATTCCAGGGCCACCAGAGTTGGTCAGGATGGCTAGATTGGCGCCTTGCGGCAGGGGCTGATTAGAAAAAGCCTGGGCCAGATTGAACAAGGTTTCAACATTGTGGGCCCTGATAATTCCGCTTTTTTGAAACGCTGCACTATAAGCTTGATCAGAACCGGCAATGGCTCCGGTGTGTGAAGAGGCTGCCTTTGCCCCGGCAGCTGTTGTTCCGGATTTGATAATTATAATTGGTTTTTTAAAGCTTACGTTTTGGGCTAGCTTGATAAATTTTGAACCGTCGCAGACATTTTCTATATAACCCAGAATGACCCTGGTATGATCATCCTGGCCTAGATAGGCAATCATGTCTGCCTCATCTAAAACAGCTTTGTTACCTAAACTGATGAATTTGGAAAAACCTATGTTTTCCCCAAAAGCCCAGTCCAGAATAGCCACGCATAAGGCACCTGACTGAGAAAAAAAGGCAATGTTTCCCTGTTTAGGCTGACCTGCTGCAAAAGACGCATTGACGAGTCCATGTGGGTTGATCATGCCCAAACAGTTAGGACCAAGTAGGGCTATATTATACTTGCGAGCAAGTTGAATTAACTTTTCTTCCAGATAGTATCCTTCTCTTCCAACTTCTTTAAACCCTGCGGTTATGACGATGGCAGCATTAGTTTTTATACGTCCCAGCTCTTCTATAGCTGAAATGACAAATTCTCTGGGAATACAAATTACAGCCAGGTCGAGTCCTTTAGGCAGGTCTTTGATATTTTTAGTTACCTTTAAGCCCAGGATTTCGTCAGCCTTTGGATTAACAGGGAAAATTTTTCCTTTAAATCCAGCTTCCAACATGTTTTGAGTAATGGAGTAACCGATTTTGCCAGGGGTGTTGGAAGCACCGACAATAGCTACTTGCCTGGGGTTAAAAAGGGGGTGTAAAAAATTTTCATTCATTTTGGGCTAAATTTATAGTTTTAGGTTTAATTTTTGAAAATCAAACTAGCGCATTCATGTCATCAATGCAACTTACATGAGAGCTTTAGAAAAAAGAGCCTTAATGAAGGCGCTTCGTTATGAATGACGGGTGTTGAATATGGTTTTATGCCAAAAAAAAATCCCGGCGCTGACCGGGATTTTTTTGGTAAATGATAAGTCTTTGACTTAGCCTGCGAAGGCTTTTTCAAAGTTAGGCACTACTTGTTTCTTACGGCTCATAACTCCTTCCAGCCATACAGAGTTGCCTTCCGGAGCTTTGCCAAAGGCCTTTTCTACCACGGAAACGTCATCAGATACAATAAGCATCTCAGAACCTTCTTTCATAATGTCTGTAAGCAGCAAGAAGACTGAGTGACGGCCACCTTCTTCTTTGGCCTTTTTCATTTCTTCGTAAAGGGCATCTTTGACTGGTTCTAAAATGGATAAATCAACGACTTCCAATTGACCGATTCCGACCTTGTTGCCACTCATATCAAAGTCTTTATAGTCTCTGAACAGCAGGTCTTTAGCAGGTGTACCTTCTACAGCAGATTTGACCTTGAACATTTCCATGCCTAGCCCCATAAGATCGTCTACGCCAGCGATTTTAGCCAAAGCTTCGGCAGCTTCCTTATCCTTGTCTGTACAGGTGGCGGACTTGAAGATGACTGTGTCACTTAAAATGGCGCAGAGCATGATGCCGGCGATATTTTTGGGTATTTCAACACCAAAAAAATCATACATAGATTTAATAACTGTACATGTGCAACCAACAGGCCAGATCCAGCACTCTAAGGGGTTGGGAGTAGTCACATCGCCTAATTTATGGTGGTCAATTATGCCCAGAATTTCAGCTTTTCCTAGATCATCCAGGCTTTGAGCCAGATCAGAATGGTCAACTAAGATTACCTGTTTGCCTTCACCGGAAGAAATGATTTCCGGAGCATCAAGACCGAACTTATCCAAAACAAATTTAGATTCAGGATTGAGTTCGCCCTGAGCAGCAGCAACTGCCTCTACTCCTAATTTGCTTTTTAAATCAGCGACAGCAATGGCAGCGCAGATAGAATCGCTATCCGGATTTTTGTGACCAAAAACATACACAGCCATGATTTACCTCCTAAAATTATATTAATTTTTTCCCTTAACAAGCATTGATTGTGCAAAATAGCACAAGTTTAAATGTCTGCCAAGTTAAAAATAAAAGATTTTCTTGAAAAAGGCCCCCTAATCTATTAATTTTTTGACATTTTTTGTCTCGGTAATCTTTGCTTGTGCAAAATAGCACAAGTTTGCATCCCTGCCAAGTCAAAAATAAGAGAATTTCTCGAAAAGTAGTCGAGGGTCAGATTTGGGCTAGTAGAGTCTGTGAGCAAACCCTATTTAAGAGGACAATTTTTCATAATTTTTTTCAATCCTGATTTCTAATCTGGTAGTCAAAATGGGGGTTGGCCACAGAGTCATACTAGTTTGGTAAATAATTTTTTGTGCGTGCATATCTATTCAGATCAGAGCTAAAAATATGGGATTGCTTGCTTGGAAATAGATTAAGGGGGGATTTATGATTGGAGATAGACCAGTGAACTCTATAGAGCCTGTGGGCAAACCCTATTTTAACTGCTGGTTGAAAGTCTTGGTTTCTGAAATGCATTACAAATGGCTTGGGTAACCCAATCTTAGTGATGCTTGCGGAAGAACAGAACATCGGGATGAATGGGCTAAATAGTTTGTATACTGACCATAACTATCGATAATAAAAGACTATTTGTTTACCCGAAGTATCCCATTATGCTCTGTCCGCAAGCAAGCTTTAGATGGGTCCAAGTCTTTGTACCAGCATGAAAGAAGCCAAGACTGAAATAAACCATGGAAAATGAGTTGATAAAAAGGTTAGGTCACAGGTTCTATAGTTGCAGGAGCATGGCATGCCATGCCCCTTTTCGACCAGCGTTTCTCGTCAGGCTTGTTTTTTAAAAAACAAATAGGGCTTATACTCTATTCAACTCATATCTCTTCCTTTTGTCACACTATCTTGCATACTATACAATTCTTTGCCCGGAACAATACGCACTCCATGTTCCTGGAAAATTTTAATGGCCTCATCAGTGCGGTCAAAACGGAAGATCAGAACAGCATTTTTGCCGTTTTGTTGCACAAAGGCATACATGTATTCGACATTGACCCCGTTTTCACTGAGTAGGGACAAAATTTTATGCAATCCACCCGGCTTATCTTCTACTTCTACTGCTACTACATTAGTCCGCCCAACTGTAAAACCGTCATCTTTCAGAGCTTTTTTGGCCTTTTCGTAGTCACTGACAATAAGGCGTAGGATACCGAAATCCGAGGTATCAGCCAGTGATAGGGCACGGATATTTATTCCTGCCTCAGCCAAAGTTTTGGTCACATCAGTCAATCTTCCTTCTCTATTTTCTAAGAAAACAGAGAGTTGCTCCACTTTCATTTTTTAACCCTCCATATAAGTTAATAGCTGATAAAAATTTAGTGTGAACATGAGTGAAAGAGAAAAGGCCAAGTGCTTTAGTCATATATTTAGCCTGTTTTAGTTCACTCTTCGCTTTTTTTTCTTCGGTCAATAAGACGTTTGGCTTTGCCCTCGGAGCGCGAAATTGTTTGCGGCTCAACCAATTTGATTCTGGCAGTGACACCAAGAAATTCTTTTATATTAGACTGGATTTTCTTTTCCAGCCTTTGCAGGTGCTTGATTTCATCAGAAAAGAGCTTTTCATCCACTTCCACTTGGATTTCGAGAGTATCCATGGTTCCTTCCCGATCTATTATCAATTGATAATGAGGAGCCAGTCCTTCGGTTTCTAATAAGATACTTTCAATTTGAGATGGAAAGACATTCACCCCGCGGATGATGAGCATATCATCACTACGTCCTTTTATCCTTTCAATTCTATAATGAGTTCGACCGCATTTGCAAGGAATAGGATTGATGCGGGTGATATCTCTGGTACGATAACGGATTAACGGTTGGGCCTCTTTTGTCAGGGTAGTTATAACCAATTCACCTATTTCACCCAGGGGCAGATTTTCTCCGGTTTCCGGATCGATAATTTCAGCAATAAAGTGGTCCTCCCATATATGCAAACCATCCTGAGCCGTATGACATTCAATGGCTACCCCTGGTCCCATTATTTCTGATAACCCATAAATATCAATGGCTTTTATGCCAAATTTGTTTTGTATTTCATTACGCATTTCTTCGGTCCAGGGTTCCGCCCCAAATATACCGATTCTGAGTTTTAAATCGCGGACATCAATGCCATTAGCAATGGCAGTCTCGTAAAGATAAAGGCTGTAGGATGGTGTACAGCAAAGCACTGTGGAACCAAAGTCGCGCATGAGCATGACTTGCCTTTTAGTTCCACCTCCGGAGATAGGGATAATTGTTGCCCCTAATACTTCTGCACCATAGTGGGCTCCCAGGCCACCGGTAAACAAGCCATAGCCATAGGCATTGTGGACAGTATCCGCTCTGGTCACCCCGGCAGCGACAAAGGACCTGGCCATTAAGTTGGCCCAATTATTTACATCGCGCTGTGTATATCCAACGACAGTAGCCTTGCCGGTAGTGCCTGAAGAAGCATGGACCCGAACCACATTTTCTTTGGGCACGGCAAAGAGACCAAAAGGATAGTTGTTTCGCAGATCCTGTTTTTCAGTGAAAGGAAGATATTTTAAATCGGATAGACTTTTAATATGCTCGGGTTTAATATTTAACTCAGAAAATTTTTGCCGATAAAAGGGAACATTATAATAAACTTTTTCCACAAGATACCGCAAACGTTTTAGCTGTAACTGCTCCAACTCATCCCGGGGTAGAGTTTCATTTTGAACGTCATAGATCATTTTTGCTCTCCTTTTCTTCGTTTTCTTGTTGATTTTCCTGCAAAAATTTTGTTTTTGCAGTAGTTTACGTTGTGATTAAAAAAAGTTATGTTCGGTGACAATTAGTCGCTGATGATTTTTTTGCCTGCAGATATGTCAAAACAACTCAAAATTCAATATACAAATTTATAAGAGCACGGTCTCATTCATTCAGTTCTATACGGAGATTGTGTAAAAAAATAAAGTAAAAACAGATAGTTATATTCAAGTAAGGAGGGTGTTGTCTTGTGAAGATAACAGGTCTTGAAAGGTTTTTCACCCAAGCCCGTTAAGGGTGATGTGTAAAATTTTAGATTTTGGATTATTTTAGAAGGACATTTGTTAATTTTTTGCTTGCTTAATCTGAGCGTTGAATTTTGAACTTATTTTAACTAGATGGGATTTATTGGCTCAGTAAACTTAGAAAACACAACAAACTCAAAAGTACGTAAATGAAAAAATTAATTATTGAAGGCGGCTTGCCTTTAAAGGGGAGAATAAGAATAAGCGGGTCAAAGAACGCGGCTTTACCCATTTTGCTGGCCTCAATTATGGTTGAGGATGGGGTGGAATTGAGTAATGTACCCAACTTAAGGGATATTAATACAACTATTAAGCTCTTGTCCCTGCTCGGATGTACTGTTGAACAAGAGCAGGAGCGGGTTAAGATAAAACCTCAAAAATTGCTTCCAGAAGCCCCTTATGACTTGGTGCGGACAATGCGGGCCTCAGTCCTTTGCTTGGGGCCACTATTGGGCATTTTGGGACAGGCAAAAGTTGCCCTTCCCGGAGGTTGTGCCATCGGAGCCAGACCGGTTGATTTGCACTTGCGCGCCTTGGAGCAAATGGGAGCAGAGTTTGAGCTGGAATCCGGCTACATCATTGGCCGGTGCCAGAAATTAAGAGGTGCACATATCCACTTTGATTTTCCAACTGTAGGAGGAACAGAAAACCTACTTATGGCCGCCTGTCTGGCTGAAGGGGAGACAATATTGGAAAATGCAGCCAGAGAACCAGAGGTGGTTGATCTGGCCAATTTTTTAAACAAATGCGGGGCCAAAATATCTGGACATGGAACAAGTATAATCAGAATTCAGGGAGTATCCAGGCTGTCTAGCTGCAAATACAGGATCATGCCTGATCGTATTGAAGCTGGTACCTATATGGTTGCAGCAGCTATAACCGATGGAGAGCTTTTCCTGGAGGAATGTCCATTTAATGAATTGGATGCAGTAGTCTATAAATTGAGAGAAATGGGGGTTTGGATTCAGGAAGGCAAAAGTGGAGTACTGGTCCGTAGGTTCGCTCCTTTAAGCGGTGCAGATATTGTTACCCTTCCTTTTCCTGGTTTTCCTACGGATATGCAGGCTCAGATTATGGCTTTAATGAGTATTGCCGAAGGGTCTAGCATGGTCAAAGAAACCATTTTTGAAAACCGGTTTATGCATGTTCTGGAATTGGTCAGGCTGGGTGCTAAAATAAAATTAAGTGGACAAAGTGCTATTGTCCGCGGAGTTAAGGAGTTAATTGGCGCCCCAGTCATGGCTTCGGATCTGCGCGCCAGTGCCTGCCTGGTCTTGGCCGGGCTGGTAGCCAAAGGACGGACAGAAGTGCACAGGATATACCATCTGGACAGAGGATACGAAAAAATGGAGGAAAAACTTTCCTTAGTTGGGGCGCGTATTTGGAGAGAAGAAGCTTAAAAAGTTTATCGTGAAATATCTCATTTCTTTGTAAGGGTCGCCCTACCAGAATGTTAGCTTTTTTGTAGTTGTTCGATATTTTTCATTTTGTCCTTGACAACAATAATCATCCTTGGATTATTGGCATTTTAATCGTACTGGAAAAGTTGGATCCCCAAAGGCTTGCCTAGATAATTTTGAGTTACGAATTATTTTCTGACACATTATATTAGGCTAAAAATATATTTATTTTTTCGATTTTTTGGGTAAAAATTTATAGAATAAATGTTTAACCAATTTTTAAAAGTATAATTAGAGGAGCATCCGTATGAATTTGAAAATTAAGCACAAATTTTTACTAGTCATGTTGGTTATTTTTTCCATACCGCTTTTTATGTTTGTCGCCACCTCTTTTATCAACTCCAAACAAAAAAGTGACGGACTGGTGATCAATTTAGCCGGAAGGCAGAGGATGCTAACCCAGAAGATGAGTAAAGAGATTCTGCATATTGTTTACAATATGAAAGAAGCAGGGCGTGTGGACAAATCTCATGTAAGATCCCTCAAAAATACTATTGAGCTTTTTGATATTACTTTGACTAGTCTAATCGAGTCTGGACCTGCTCCGGTCACTTTGGATCCTGATGGTGAGAAAAGGATGCTCCCCTCGGCTAAAGAGCCTGTAGCCAGTCAGCTAAAACAAGTTAAACAATTATGGATGCCGTTTAAAAAAGAGTTGCAGAAGGCCTTAAAGACATATGATCCAAATGCGGTTCAATATATTTTAAAAAATAATATTCCCTTGTTAAAAGCCATGAACAAGGCGGTAGGTTTGATGCAGGATCAGGCAGAGAAAAAAGTAAAGCTTTTGTTTTATGTTGAAGTCCTGGGACTGTGTTTGGGCATTTTAATAATACTCTTTACCTGGTTCTGGATCAATAAGTCAATTTCAGGACCTATTACTCTGGTAGTTGAGTTCGCACAAAAGATGGCCAATGGAGACTTTACCCAACAACTATCCATCAAGCAAAGAGATGAATTAGGCGACTTGGCCGAAGCCTTGAATGAAATGGCCAAAAAATTACGCAATATATTTAATAACGTCATTCAAGGGGTGCAGACTCTGACTTCTTCTTCTACTGACCTTTCTTCTATATCCACCATGCTTTCTTCTGCAGCCGGACAGACTTCTGAGAAAGCACAAATGGTGGCTGCAGCAGCAGAAGAGTTAAGTGCAAATATGTCTACTTTAGCTACCTCCATGGAGCATGCCTCAAACAATATAACCACTGTGGCCACGGGTACAGAGGAGATGAGTGTAACAATAGATCAGATAGCCCAAAATACTGATAGGGCCAGAGAAATCACCACGAAGGCAGTGGAACAGGCCCAGACAACATCTAGCAACGTGGGAGAGTTGGGTAAAGCAGCTCAAAAAATCGGAGAAGTTATCGACACTATCAATATGATTTCTAACCAGACCAATCTGTTGGCTCTTAATGCGACCATAGAGGCTGCACGGGCAGGCGAGGCAGGTAAAGGATTTGCTGTAGTGGCCAACGAAATTAAAGACCTGGCCAGACAGACCTCTGAGGCTACTGAAGATATAAATCAGAGAATTCATGCTATTCAGGAGTCAACCAATAATGCAGTGGACGACATTGAACAGATTTTAATGGTAATCAATGAAGTAAACGAGATAGTCTCGACCATAGCCGCAGCTGTCCAGGAGCAAACTACCACGACCAAAGACATGGCTGAAAATATCAGTCAGGCTGCGACAGGCATTCAGGAAATTAATGAAAACGTGGCACAGAGTTCGTCTGTTTCCGGTGAAATCGCAAGGGATATATCTGACGTGTATAGCCGGGCCGAGGAAATAGATAATAGTAGCAGTCAGCTCAAGAACAGTTCTGAAAAGTTGCTTGATTTGGCAGAAAATTTACGGACATTGATCGAAAAATTTAAAATATAAATCAGACCAGCCAAGATTTTCTATGTCTCTTTTGTAAAAAATTACTTCCTAAGATGCGCCTGCAAAAAGGGATTTTTTGCAGGCAATGTTGAATTTTGAATGATGAATGTTGAATTATTTGAATAGGTTACAAGATGGAGATGTTTATCAAAACTGTAAAATTTTAATTATTGCAGTTGCATCTCCTAAGTTGAGTGATTTTTTATTTGGCTTTGTATTAAACACATTGGAATAAAAGTACACTTTGAGCCAGCGATTTTAACCCAATGGGAGAGATTGCCACGGGCAGCTTCGCTGCCCTCGCAATGACAATCTCGCCCTTGTCATTGCGAGCGAAAAAAAGTGGAGCGAAGAACCTCAAACGTTAAACTGCAAAAAAATCGCTCAACTTAGGTGGTTTTTAGTTCATTAAATTTTGATTACGATAAGAGGGGCTTTTATAATGAGAAGAAAAGCGAAACTTTTTTTCATAAGCTTGGTTGTACTTGCTTTGCCTGCTGTTACCTGTTTTGCCCAAAATAATTCTTATGTAGGTTCGGCCAAATGTGGGGAATGCCACGAAGATGAATATAATAAATTTACTACTTATTCTAAAAAAGCCAAGTCCTGGAAAAGTATAAAGATCATGGCCTCAGACTTAACTTCTGAAGAAATTGAAGGATGTTATCAATGTCATACAACCGGGCACGGCCAACCAGGAGGATTTGTCAATATAGAACAAACCCCTCATCTTGCTGATGTAGGTTGTGAGACCTGTCATGGCCCGGGCAAGGCCCATATAGAGGCTGATGGTGACCCGGAACTTATCAAAAGGGATTTAACAGAGAAGGACTGTACTCGCTGTCATAATCAAGAACGGGTACAGACATTTGATTTCCGGCCTTTGATTTGTGCAGGGGCACACTAATATCAATGATAAAACGAAGATGAGAAGATAGTAAGTTAAGAAAGTTAAATAAAGTTGAACAGTTAACTTTGAACTTGAATAATAAAAAAGGAACTATGATGTTTGGCTTCATAAAGCAAAGCCTCAATGTAAAAATTTTACTCTTGATTAGTGTGATGTCACTGTTGGTATTTTCCGCATTGATAACTTTTATAACATATCGACAAAAGGCTGCTTTAATAAATCAAATTAGCTTGTCCTGTACCCAAGAAGCTGAATTAATGAAGCTGGCCATTGAAAAACCTATGGTTGTCGGTGATGATAAAGGTACCAAACATGAATTTAAAACACTTGCTCAAAAAGACAAAAAAACTTCTATTTATTTAACTAACTATAAAGGCAACATAACTTACAGTACAAACCCTGATGCAGTTCGCAAAGATTTTATTTCCCTTTACCCCCAAAAGGATATCACCGGTCTAGTTGCCTCTGGCCTAAAAGAAATTAAGCAATCTAGCCTTATGACACGAGTTAAGAATCAAGACTATTTCATTAAAACTATAACCATAAAAAATGAGCCAAGCTGCTATCATTGTCATGGAACGACTCAACCTATTCTAGGTGAGATGATTGTTATGCAGGATATAACTGATACCATGACCAATATTCAAAACCAATTATATGAAATCGTAGTCATTTCTCTGGCGGGACTTTTTCTTTTAATAGCGGTCATCTGGTTTTTTATTAAAAAAGTGGTTGTCAATCCGATCACAAACGTTGCAAACGCATTAAAAGAGATAGCTCAAGGTGAGGGAGACCTTACAGCACGTATTAAAGTTCACAGTCAGGATGAGATAGGAAGATTAGCCCAGTACTTTAATGGATTTGTGGAGAATCTCCAAACAATGATTAAAGATATTGTCGGTAACACTCGGACTTTAAATTCCTCATCTACAAATTTGTCTCAACTTTCTGTACAGATTTCCTCTGAAACTGAAAATATGTTAAATAAATCAAATACGGTAGCTGCTGCCTCTGAAGAAGTAAGCTCTAATATGAACTCTGTAGCCGCAGCCATGGAGCAAGCTTCTACAAATATAAGTTTGATTGCTACTGCTGCTCAACAGATGTCTGAAGCTATTAATGAGGTTGTTGAGCAGACAGATAAAACACGGACAATTACCTCCCAGGCCGTTTTGCAAGCTGAAAGTGCATCCGGGAAAATAGAAAAGCTGGGCAGGGCGGCCCAGGAAATTACTACTATCACCGATACCATCAAGGCCATTTCTGAACAAACCAATCTTCTGGCTCTAAACGCCACTATTGAGGCTGCACGTGCGGGAGATGCCGGTAAAGGATTCGCTGTTGTTGCCAATGAGATTAAAGAGTTGGCTAAACAGACAGCTGCCTCCAGTGAAGAGATTAAAAACAAGATTGAGGGCATTCAGGCTTCAACTAAAGGAACGGTTTCAGAAGTTGTTGAAATTTCACAAGTTATTAAAGAGGTGAACGAGGTTGTTTCGTCCATTGTAGAAGCTTTAGATAAACAGGCTGTGACTACTAATGAGATAGCCTCTAATGTTTCCGAAGCCTCTTTGGGTGTTCAAGAAGTAACGGAAAATGTAGCCAAAAGTTCTGTAGCTTCTTCAGAAATCTCCAATGAGATAACCGAAGTGAATCAAGCAACGAATAAGTTGTCTGATATGAGTGCACAGGTAAATTTAAGCGCTAAAGAGCTTCTAAACTTAGCTAGAAAGTTAGATGAGCTTGTAGGAAGATTTAAGATATAGCCAATAGGGAGAAGCAGTATGCTCACAAAAGTAAAATTTACGACTAAGCTGTTTGTTGGCGTATTGTTGATGTTTCTGGTGGCACTACTTAGTGTCAGTCTGATTAATTTTTATCAAGTTAAAAACAATCTTTTCCGGATGGGTGCATCGTCTCTTAAGTCTATTTCTCAGACTGTTTATAATACACTAAAAATGCAAAATGATCTGACTCAGGAAAAGTTAAAAACAGACTTGGCTTTAATGGATAAAGATTTAAGCCTGTTGGGAGATGTGTATCTGGATAAAAGCCGGATGATAAGCATGACTATTGTCAATCAGGTGACCAAGCAAAAGGAAGATGTTTTTATCCCGACTTTGAAAATAGGTCAGATGGTCATTAATGATAACTTTGAAGTTGTGGACAAAATAAAACAGCTTGTGGGCGGTACAGCAACCATTTTTCAAGTTTTGCCCGGAAAACTTTTGCGTGTTTCAACCAATGTGAGAAGGTTAGATGGTTCACGGGCTGTGGGCACTTATATCCCTTCAGATAGTCCGGTTTATAAAACTGTTATGAGCGGAGAGACTTTTTATGGTCGTGCATATGTAGTAAATGATTGGTACCTTACTGCCTATAAACCTCTTCGTGATAATACCGGCCAGATCGTTGCTGTTATTTACGTGGGCCGAAAAGTTTTAACCCCTTAGCTAAAGTCTTTTATCCTTGATACAACCGCAAGTTGTGAAGGCACAGTTTATGCCTACAATTCCAAGGGCACGATTCTTATCCATCCCGATACAAAATTGCAGGGAAAAAATATCTTTTCACTTTCTTTTGGCAATGCCTTTTCCAAAAACAAAAACGGTTTAATCGAGTATGAGGATAATGGACTGAAAAAAGTCAGTTTTATTCGTTATTATAAGCCATGGGATTGGTACTTAGGTGTGGAACTGACTCGGTCTCAAATGCTTCAGGGACTTGGTAAAAAAATAGTTCTCAGCAACATTATTGTTTTATTGGGTGCATTAGGAATTGGCTCACTCTTATTATGGTTCATCATGCGCACTATCATTAAGCCTTTAAACATTTTGGCAAAACAAAGCGAGCAGATAGCTCAGGGCGATTTTCAGGTTCAATTTTCCTATGAGGCAGATGACGCTATTGGCAATCTTACCCGTTCTTTTAAAGTAATGATTGAGAAATTTACGGCTATGCTCAAGGAGATTGCAGATGGCGTTGGTTCGTTATCTTCCTCTTCCTCGGAACTAACTTTAATTGCTGAGGAAATAAACAAAAATGCAGAGCAGACATCCTCCCGGGTTAATCTTGCTGCAACCGCTGCTGAGGAGATGAGCGTCAATATGAATTCTGTTGCCGCGGCTATGGAACAGGCTTCAACCAATATAAATACTGTGGCCACAGCATCTGAAGAGATTAGTTCAACCATTTCTGATATAGCCCAGAAAACTTCCAAAGCCCAAAATGTGGCCAACAGTGCGGTGGCCAAAGCTTCAGAGGCTTCGGAGCGAGTGAATGAGCTTGGTCAGGCAGCCAGTGAGATTGACAAGGTTACAGAAACCATTACGGCTATTGCATCACAGACCAACTTGTTAGCTCTAAACGCTACCATTGAGGCGGCTCGGGCAGGTGAGGCCGGAAAAGGATTTGCCGTGGTGGCCAATGAGATCAAAGAGCTTGCCCAGCAGACAGCCAAAGCTACTGAGGAAATTAAGCTTAAAATACTTAGCATCCAGCAAGCTACTGGTATGACTGTTCAGGAGATTGAGGATATAAGCGCAGTAATTAAAGATATTGACGAGATCATAACGAGCATTGCTGCAGCAGTTGAAGATCAATCTGTCACTACTAAAGAAATTGCCAATAATATTGGCGAAGCAGCAGTGGGTATTTCCGAAGTGACTGAAAATGTAGCTGAAAGCTCCTCAACAGCCGAAACCATTGCCAGGGATATCGCTGAGATAAATAGTGCAACCTCAGCCATGATTACTTCTAGCAGCAATGTTCTTTCATTTAGTCAAAATCTTTTAGCTCTAGCTGATAGATTGAATCAGTTGGTCAAACAATATCAGTTAGCTAGAGGTGAAGAACTAGAATGCGAACTACTGAAAAAATGTGGCTTTTTTAAAAAATACGCAGGCTCTAATGAGATTTTGCTCAAAGGTTTTATTAATACATATTGCAAAGGGACAAAAATGGATGAGTGCGAGCGTAAAAAATATCGCAAAAAACATGGAACTCCTCCTCCTGACGATATGATGCCCAATGGAAAGATGAGAAATGAATAGCTAATCAGCAGAAATAGGGGCGGTTCGCGAACTGCCCCTCCAACCGCCAAACCGTTTACCTTTTTCACTCCCCAAGCCTTCCCTTATGAGTCTGTGGCCAAACCCTACTTAAGGGGACAATTTTTCATATTTTTTTTTCAATCCTGATTTCTTTCAAGCTGGTGCAAATGCCTGGACCCATCTAAGGCTTGCTTGCGGGCAGAGCATAATGGTCCACTTGGGATAAATGAACATCTTTTTATTGTCGATAGTTATGGCAAATAGTCCCAAATATTTACCTTTGTCACCCCGATGCTCTGCTTGTCCGCAAGCTTTGCCAAGATGGCTTACCCTGCCCTTTGCAATGCTTTCAAGAAACCAGGATTTCTAATCTGGTAGTAAAAATGGGGTTTGGCCACAGACTCTTCTAACCTCTCCACAACATCATATTTCATTTTCCCATTTTTAGAACCTTCTCTTCCCTGGTCGTCACTTTTTTGCCAAAAAGTTGATAAAATTATTTTAAATTATGTTTATATTTTTTAAGAAAAAAAACAAATGCGTACTGACAAGGTGTTACAAAAAATGAGATAATATCAAAAAACACCTTACTATCAACTTTTCTAATAGATTAAAAAAGTAGTTATTTAAAAGGACGATTAACGACTCTTATTTATGTATTTTTTCTATTTATATTGTCTATTTGAATAAAAAAAAATGATTTGACTTTTCAGACGCTAAAGATGTTTAGGCAATGAAAGATAAAATGATCAAGCCGGTTACAATTTGGTAATTCCATTCTTTTTTGTTAATTTAAGGAGGTAAAGATGGCCAAGGTAGGAGTGTATGTATGTCATTGCGGCACGAACATCGCTGGAGTGGTTGATGTT
>NZ_JAGUQP010000035.1 GCF_018704065.1 Desulfovulcanus ferrireducens
ATATTGGGAATCGAACGAGATCATTAGACCCCGTTCTTCAAAATATTTTAGATTCCTGGAAAAGCAAAAAATTGGAACCTAATTTGTCTCATATGTGTCGAAACCACACACCACTTTTACTTGACCACGTCATGCCTCAGCGTAGCGTAATTTTTAGACAACCGAGGGGCGATCTGATTGACCACCTACAAGAATTATAGGAATTAAAAGAATGCTGAAAAAGAGATAGTTCCCTAAGTAATTAGATCAAATGGATGAGAAATGCTATGAAATCGGTTGGATGATAGGAGATTTAATAAATGCAAAAAGCAGAGAATAACCTGTGAGGTTTCAAGACATCCGCTACACTTTTAGTTGCTGGCTTTGACTTTTATATGGATATAATAATCGTATGAAAGAATCAGTTAGACAATGTCAGTCCGTTTCTTTAATATGCAGAAAATTCGATATCCCCATATCTACCTAAAATATGAAAACAAAAGTTCTGGCCTCTGGTTTACTTTTTATTGTCCTTGCAGGCATGGCTCTGCTTAAGTACCTGTCATTACACTCAGCTATTTTCGATTTGGGGATATTTTTTGCCCATTTTTATAATTTCGTTCAAAATGGACAGTGGTGGCGGCTTTTTTTTGGTCATGCTCAGCCGCTTATGCCTTTATATGCCGCTATTTATAATCTTTTGCCAGGAAACCTTGGGCCTTTTGTGGTTCTTGTGTTCCAGGCCTTTTTTCTTGCCTTGCCAGGCTTCTGGTTACAAAAAAGATTCGGATGGCCCTCTTTTCTTGCTTTTGCCCTCTATTTTCCACTCTGGTTCAATAGTCTCTTTGACTTTCACATGGACCACCTGGTAGTGCTCATTTTATTTTGGTTTTTCTTTTTAGTGGAAAATAACAGATTTTGGCTTTGCCTTATTCCTGGTCTTCTTCTGGCATTGGTCAAAGAACCATTTGCCTTACAAACTGCGGCTTGTGGAATATTTCTCATTTTAAAAGCATATTCCTCCTGTCACGATCTTTGCCGCAACACATCTCCGCGTTTATACTGCTTACCAGGTCTGCTTCTTATTCTCTTTGGTCTTGGCTATTTTTATTTTGTTACGAATTTTGTTTTTCCCTATTTTACTCCTGATGGTGGCAAAGGTGGGCTTGATTCTTCTGCGTTTGCCTGGATGGGCAATGGCATTGGTGATATGTTTGTTTTTATCGTCAGCCATCCCTTGGTGGTCATTAAAGAAATCTTTGGGTCAACAAGAAAAGTTATATATCTTTTAGCCCTGTTTGGCTCTCTTGGATTTATTCCACTTTTAAAACCTCTTTATCTGATACCTGCCCTGCCCATATTGGGTATTTCAATTTTGTCCAGGTTAGATAATTATTACGGCCTTGGTCATCATTATACTGCAGGCCTAATCGCGCCAATGATTATGGCCTTTACTATGGGGCTGCCAACAGCTAGGAGATTTTGGGAAAAATTGGGACTAAACAAAAAGTCATTTATCTTCAGCTTGTGTGTGGGTCTTTTGTTGGCCCACATACTTCTCTCTCCTTCGCCCATCTCCCGTCTTTTCTGGACGAACAAGGTGTGGAGTTATACTGCATCCGCATATTTGCCTACAGCACGGGACAGCATGATTAAAAAAGCTTTGGAACAGTATATTCCGAGGAATCCGGAGACAACAGTTTCCGTGCAAAACACGATCAATTGGCCTATTTTGACCGAACGAAATACTTTGCTTGTTTTCCCTAGGGCAGCGCTGGAACCAACAAGATATCCGGATTTAAAGAACCGGACCTTCAGTGGTTTTGTTGACTTTTTAAAGACACGCACTCTTCCCAAAACAGCCTATTTAGAAATTCAGGCAGATTATGTGGTTTTAGACATGAATCGTCCTTGGTTTATTGGAGACAAAGGATGTGGTTGGCTCTATGGAAGATGTCAGGATCAAGAGGCTGCCAATCGTTTTCTGGAATTTGTTGATAAAGTTAAAGAAAAATACAGGGTTGTCTTTGCAAAAGATGGTTTTTGGATTTTTAAGAGGATTAAGGGAAAGAGATGAACAAGTTTTTCCGCAACAATATTCTCGTTCTTTTTTTAATGAATTCGGGCAATGTATTTAACTACTTGTTTCAATTAGTAATAGGGAGGAGTTTAACCCCTGAAGAATTTGGGGTTTTTAATGCCCTCAATTCCCTTACCCTTCTAGCCTCTGCTCCTATTGCAGTAATTCCTTTTGTATTCTCCAAGGTAACTGTACAACTTAGCTTGAACGGCTTGAGCCAGATTCGAAGCCTTTTCTGGAAAAGCATTAAATGGTTGGCTCTTATTTCTTGTGCAGGGTTTGGCATAGGGCTTTTGGCCTTGCCAGCAACTAAAGGGTATCTTCATATTGACTCATTTGTTCCAATACTGATTATCCTTGTACAGATATGTCTGTCTCTTTTTCGTCCTGTTAATATGGGTATCCTACAGGGCCTGCAGCGGTTTTTGGGCTTTGGCCTTGCTGGAAGCCTGACCTCTATTGGCCGTTTGCTAGGTGGAGTTGTGCTGGTTTTTTTTCTTGGCTGGGGAGTCAATGGAGCCCTGCTTTCGGGCTTGATTGGGGTTGTTCTGACAATACTGATCAGTTTGCTTTTTTTAAAAGATATAGTTCATGGAACAAAGGGTTCGCTTCCTTCTGGTATATATAAAGGAATGGGCAAATACGCTGTGCCGGTATTTTTCAATACTTCTATGGTTATGGCCCTGGGTAATCTTGATCTTGTTCTGGTGCGACATTATTGCCTACCTGCGGAGGCCGGACTTTATGCTACTGCTGCCGTTCTGGGCAGGATTGGCTTTTTTCTGCCCGGCGTTTTGGTTATGGTATTGTTCCCTGCCGCGGCCAAAGCATATAGCGCTGGCAAGCATGACAACCAGTCTCTTTGGACATGCCTGGGATTAACAGCGTTCCTTAGCGGGTCTTTTGCCTTGGTCTGCTCTTTATGGCCAGCCCAAATTATCAGTCTCCTCTTTGGTTCCCCCTATGCTCCTGCTGCTGATCTGTTCCGGCTGGTAAGTATTTCAATGTCAATACTTGCCTTGGCCAATGTTTTTTTTGTTTTTTTTCTTGCTCGTTGCGATTATGGATTCTTGTGGATTCAGGGCGTGGGCCTTGGGTTAATGCTGCTCTTAATCCTTATGTTTCATGAGCATGCCATCCAGATTGCATGGAGTCTTCTGTCTGCAATCGTATTTATTTTTTGGGCAACAACAATCTATTTTTTTCTAAAAGACAAAAAGAATGGCTGTATAGTTAATGAGCAATGCGATGTATAAAAAGCAGCTAAGCGTTACTATTTATATCCTAGTTTACATTTTATTTACTGCTGTAACGCATGCAGGTGTTAAGGAAGGAAATACTGTATTTCTTTCACTGCCTTTACAAGAAAATCACAGTATGAATTATATCCAGGAAGTTAAAGATGGCAATTTCTTTTTGGATAAAGATGATGAATTCACAGTCAAAGCATTTGTAGCGCCAAAGAAAGTTAAATATTTTGTGTTTGATGGCAAGTCCTTGCTTGCCAGTTCTGATACTGTGTTATGTTCAAAAGATAACTGCACAAGAAATTGGTCTTTTGATTTGTCTGAACAGTCATTATCAATCGTTGAGTATCCACGGTTGCGTATAAACTACAAGAAAGTATTGCCCAAAACGCCTGTTCAGGTTGAGGCTAAAATAATGGTGGATACCAATGGGGATAATAAAACTGACGTGGTATTTAGCGGTGAGGTTGAATCCGCGTTAAAAGAAGCTAAAATTATTAATTGGGACGAGGTTTTTTTCAAGCCCAAAGACAATATTTATCGGTTTAAAAGAGAATTGGGGATTAAGCCTGATGCGATTTGGCGATACATACAGGATGGGGAAAATTTAGTTTTGCAGACTCAAATTAAAATCGTGTCTGCTGATATGCAAGTGGTTAAGTTTTTTGTGCTACCTGATTCTCCAGATATTAGAGTTGATCTTGGTTTAAAAAAAAGCAGATTTTCGCCAAGACATAAAATTCCTTTTGAAAACCTGCGCCCGCGTTGGGAGAAGAGAGAAGATTTACATGTTTTGACTCTGGATCTTGCTTCGGTTTTAAAAGATATACCTCGTGATAAGCTAATCTATATAGAGCCAATAATATATATAAAAACATCAAAGAAGGCTTTTTTTGAATCACCCCCTTTGAAACGTATTGTTTTTTACAGAAAAGACGCTTCAGAATTTAAACGCAGTACTATCTCGCCAGTTACCTCTGAGCATGGACAGGATGCAAGATTGGATTTTGATCTAGAAGCAGGTTTAGAAGAACTTGGTATCTTTGATGAAGGGAGAATTATTAATGTTACAGTTAATGCCTCCATACAAGGTCCCCAGGTAGTTGAGCTCAAGGACGTGCTTGTTGGTGATCTTGTTAAAAAGGAATTGCCTGTAATCCTTGATCAGCCTGCAAGAGAGCTTGAAAATTTTATAGGACGGAAGGCTCATTTTCTGGATAAAGAGAAAGTAATTTTTAAAATGCAGCCCCTATTTTATAGGGAGGTTCAGGATTGTAAATCGTTTGACCTTATACAAAATAAGTATGTTGTTCAGGGACAGTTGTATGCATTTTCTACGGCCAGATCAGGAAAAATTTCAGGACAAAGAGTAAATATAAATATTGATTATTTGTCTCCGACTAAAGAAAAAAGAAAGAGACTTAAAATTGCCTTGCCACTGAATAATGTTACTGTGCCTTTGGAGCTTCCAAAGCAAGCGATTGTCAACGGGATAACACTAGATACACGGTGGATTAAAGATGGTATAAACGCCAGCATCGCTTTTTTTGACTTGGTCATAAAGGAAGTGAAAGAGGATCCCGATTATCGACATGCATGTTGGTGGGAAAAGGAGGCAGTGCTTCCTCTTTTACCTGAATTGCCAGAGAGTGGAGTAATATTAAATAACGAGAAAGTTTTTATATGGACTGATCAGGTACGAACTTTAAATTTTTTATTGCCCCGAGAAGAGTTTTTTAAACCCTTGCAGTTTTATCTAACCCACGACAATCCTTTTCTTTTAAGCGAACTAAAAAATGTAAAAAAAAGCATCCCTATTTTGGGGGGACACAATGAATTGGCCGGAATCAATATCTCCAGGGATGCCAGTTTAACAATAGATTATACCGGACAACAAAGACTATTATCTTTTGATATCCCCAGGTTAAAGGTTTTTGGATTACGCAGGACTCCAAAAGAAATTCTAGCGGACCTAGTCATTCGCCTTGATGATCAACCCAGCCCTCTCTCTTTTGTAAAGCTTCCCCGGCCTGAAGGGGAATGGATTGAACTAGGGACCATAGCAATCAAGCATGGATATCACACCATATCTGTTTCTAGCGCAGATTTTTTCTCAGTAAAAAGTCTTGTTTTTGAGGCAAAGGGCTACCATAATTTTCCACGACAAGATAACCCTCTAACCAGGCAAAAAGATTCATTTTCCGGCCGGATCATTTCGCTTTTCATGAAGCTTTTGATTCTGGCCCTGGGGATTGTTGTGCTGTATAGATTTCGCGCTTTTTGGTTGAAAGCGTTTCAAATTATGACAGCCTCTATTCGAAAATTTTATTGGAGTTTACCGGAAAAATGGCTCTTTTTTACGTGGTTATTTTCAGCCCTATTTCTATACACTCTCGGAGTGCTGATTGCTACGGGGAGAGAAAATTATGGGTTTACCTGCGGTAGTATAGCCCTGGTTTTTGCTTATTGGCATTTGGAGAGGCTTTTGCGGCCGTGGATGGAACGAAAGTACCCTAAGATTTCTGAATATGTATATCGTGGTCGCGGCACTCCTTTTTTTGCTGGGGCTATTATACTTTTGGCTTTGACGGCCTTTTTATTGACTTTTGGCCTCGATCCTCTGGCTGAACAAGTAGCGATTATAGTTTATTATTGTCTTGTTGTAGGAGTTGTAGGTGAAATTTGTGATTTGAGAAAAGAAGCAGAATCTGATTAGTTGATTTAACTTTCTGGCTCGAATTTTGTTATATTATTCAATGGGTTATAATTTATATTTTGTCTTGGTGCCACTTTTGCTATAAAATAATACAAACGTTACCCTTCGCATTGCGAAGGGTAACCTCATGACATGCTAAGCTTATTCCTGAGATTTTTCGCTTCGCTCAGAATAACAGCGCGGAAACAACTAATCCTGAAAGGAACTACCGAGACTTTACATTGAACCCATTGAACTTACTGCTAATAATCCAACTCAAAAAATTGATTTAGTTGATTGAATGAATTTTAATAATAAAACATTTTGTTGGGCAGGAGCGAGTTGTTTTCTAATAAGTTTTTCTTTTTTAAAAGGCCTATCAGGTTTGAAAAAATATATATAGCCTTGGGTGGACAGTGGTTAGCTACCCTCTACACCGCCGGAATAGGGATGCTGCTGACGTTTACCCTGGGCCGCGTGTTAGGGCCCAAGGCGTTTGGCGTTTATAGCTCTGTTTTGAGCTTGGCCTCTTTATATTTTATTTTACAGGAGGGCGGCTTTACAACATTAATTTTTCGTGAAGGCATTGCAGCGAGCCCTGAATTGGTTCCTCACAACGACCGGATTTTGTCCGTAGCCTTGGGACATCTTCTTTTGACCACTTTGGGTGGTTTTTTTTTGTCGTTATCTCTTCCTATTTCTGACCGTTATTCACTATGCGTCGCTATATTATGTTTTGCTGGCGTAGCTTTAAGCAATTTTATTTCTGCTGTTTTAAAGGCTCAAAATCGTTTCGCAATAGAAGGACTGTGGCGAATATTCCTGCGCACTTGTACTGCTTTATGTATGTTCTTTGTCCTATTTTTGGGGATTCGCAAACCTATTTTTCTGTTTGGGGCATGGGGACTTGGCCTTCTTGCGGCATTTTCGCTTCCCTATGCCAGGAGGATGTGCCAAAAACCTTCATTTCAGTTTTCTCTCGACATATATTCGCCAAGTCTTTCGTTTCTTGTTGTTGGTGCGGCAACCACCATTTACTTTAAAGTGGATATAATACTTTTGAGATATCTGGGGATTGAAACGGCATGGGTAGGATATTATTCTGCAGCTTATCGACTCTTGGAAGGAATGGTCTTGTTAGTGACTCCAGTGGCTCATTTATGTTTTCGTCAGCTTCGCCTGCACAGGCAGGATGGACAATACTTTAAAAGAATGTTTATTCTTATGCTTGGCGGAATGAGTATTTTGGGCTTGTTGATTGTTATTACAGGCCTTTATTTCGGTTCTTATTTTATTCATATTGCTTACGGTCAGAGTTACACTCCTGCAATACCACTTTTTAAGTGGCTTCTTGTAGCTGTCTTTTTTATCTTCCCCAATTACATTTTGACACAAAGTGCTATCGCCATTAACCGCGAAGGCTATTATGCGCTTATGGCAGTATGCGCAGCTATCCTCAATGTTGGGCTCAATTTATGGCTGATTCCGCAATATGGGGCTGTTGGAGCTGCCTGGGCAACAATTGCCACGGAATGTTTTTTGGGACTGGGCTTAGGCCTATTTTTTCTCAGATGGTATAGGCAGTAAAACGGGATAGCAATCAATGGCTAAAAAGATTCGCTTGATAGTAAATGCCTTGCCTTTAGTTACTGTTCGTTCTGGTATTGCTCGATATGTACACTGTCTTTATAGGCAGTTGGAAAGAGATTATGGACATAGTTTGGATATCGGATATTTTGACGGGAAAAATGTTAGCAAGACAATGCCTACCCGCGGCGCAGACCCTCAAAAAAGAGGGAAAGTCCTGTCCTGGTTTTGGAGGTTGCCACCACTCCTTGCTCTTCAGGTTCGTATAGCCCAGCACATGAAAAGAGAATTTTTCTTTCAACGCGCAGCCAAAAATTATGATGTTTACCATGAACCACTTTTGATCCCTTTTTTAACAAAATTTCCGATAAAGACCATTTTCACCATTCACGATCTTTCTATCATGCATTATCCACAATTTCATCCCAAAGAAAGAGTAATGTTTGTCAATCGTTTCCTGCCGCAGCGAATTGGAGTTGTAGACCATTGTTTAACTGTTTCAAAATTTACAAAGGCATGTGTTCAAAAGCACTTTGGAATTGTTGCTGATAATATTTCTGTCACACCTTTAGCTCATGATGCTTCTACATTTTATCCCAGGCCGGAAGGGGAGATCCGTGAGATGCGAGAGCGGCTTAAGCTGCCTGAGCAATATTTTCTTTTTGTTGGCAGCGGAGACCCGCGTAAAAACGCAGCCATTATACCCAAAGCTCTCCAGATTACAAAATCAGGTATTGCTTTGGTCTTTGCTGGTTGGTCTGGCTGGCATGACCATGAGCTTGTGAAGGATAATCAGTGTATCTCTTTGGGATATGTAAGTAATGAAGATTTGGCCAGGCTTTATTCGGGTGCGCTAGCCTTGATCTTTCCAAGTATTTATGAGGGATTTGGGTTGCCATTATTAGAAGCAATGGCCTGC
The DNA here is from genome assembly GCF_018704065.1 of Desulfovulcanus ferrireducens. Taxonomy (NCBI): domain Bacteria; kingdom Pseudomonadati; phylum Thermodesulfobacteriota; class Desulfovibrionia; order Desulfovibrionales; family Desulfonauticaceae; genus Desulfovulcanus; species Desulfovulcanus ferrireducens. Next base: position 8,508 of record NZ_JAGUQP010000035.1, read on the forward strand.
GGTTGCCCTGTAATCACAACCAACAAGGCAAGTTTACCTGAAGTTGCAGGCAAGGCAGCATTGTACTTAACTGATCCGCAAAATTCCAAAGAATTGGCAGCCTTGTTGCGTGAAGTTATTAAGCCGGATGTCCGCCAACGACTTTTAAACAATAGTAAAAAAAGAGTATCTCAATTTTCCTGGGAAAGTACGGCCAAGAAGACCTATGAAATAATTAAAAAGTTATCTAGTTAACCATGCAAACTTCTCTCGTTATCCATGATAATTTTAAATTCCCAGGAGGTGGGGAGCGGGTTGCTGTAACTCTAGCCAGGGGCTTTCGCGCTGAATTATGGTCTGCATCTGTACAATCTGAAAATTTTCCAAAAAGTTATTTTGATGGGCTTGAACCAAAAAGCTTATCTTTGCTTGATAGAATCCCCTTTAGAGTTTTACCTTCCGATATTTTGCAAGATTGGCTGTTATTTGCCCATTTTCCAAAGAAAAAGGCAAAACTGACTTTTTTCAGTGGTTTTCTGTCACCGTTAGCCCACAAGCGAATAATTGGCCCTAAAATATTATATTGTCATTCGCCTCCACGAATTTTATACGACAAAAGAAACTTTTACTTAGAACAATGTTCTATGCTAAAAAAGCCCATTTGGTTAAGCCTCTTGTTCTTATATAAAAAGGCGTATGAAAGAGCCATAAAGGATATGGATTGTGTGCTTGCCAATTCTCAAAATGTGGCCAACAGGCTAAGAAAATATTTAAATATGCAAGTCCAGGTGGTGTATCCACCTTGTGAGACTAAAAAGTTCAAGCATCTGGGGTATGGGGATTATTATTTATCAACAGGCAGGCTTGATCAGCTGAAACGGGTCGATTTGATAGTAAAGGCCTTTTTGAAAATGAGAGATAAAAAACTCGTGGTTGTTTCTGGGGGGCCGTATTTTAAAAGGATTAAGCAGATGGCAAACAATGCGGATAATATTACATTTCTGGGCTGGGTGGGGGAAAAGAAGCTGAGAAGTTTGATTGGTAATTGTATCGCCACTATTTATATCCCCATGGACGAGGACTTTGGTATCTCGCCGGTGGAGTCCATGGCGGCTGGTAAGCCTGTACTTGGAGTCAAAGAAGGTGGAATATTGGAAACAGTCGTGGATGGGAAAACCGGAATTTTATTGCCCCCAAACCCCGGAATTGAGGATATCATAAAAGGAGTGAAGTCTTTAACGCCAGGCTTGGCTGCAGAGATGCGCTCCTCATGTGAAGAAAGAGCTGAACTTTTTAGTATAGATTGCTTTGTAAAAAGAGTAAAAGCCATTGCAGGTAAGTTTACTAACTAAGTGATTTAAAGAATAAAAGGCTAAGGGGTAAAAGGTTAAGAGACACAGGTTAGATATGAAAGTTGCCCTTGTACATTACTGGCTTGTAGGCATGCGGGGTGGCGAAAAGGTCCTGGAGGCTTTGTGCGACCTTTTCCCACAGGCCGATATCTATACCCATGTCTACGATCCTGATGCCATATCAGAAACAATAACAAAACATACTATCAGAACAACTTTTATTCAGAATTTGCCTTTTAGCAAACGCCTCTATAAAAAATACCTTCCTTTGATGCCTTTGGCTTTGGAGCAGCTGGACCTCACCGGTTACGATCTGGTTATTAGCAGTGAATCGGGCCCGGCCAAAGGAGTGATTACGCATCCATCCGCTAAACATATCTGCTATTGCCATACGCCAATGCGTTACGTGTGGGATATGTACCATAGATATCGCAAAGAAGCGGGATATGTGACTACCGTGCTCATGCCTTTTTTTTCTCATTACTTACGCTTATGGGATCAAACCTCAGCATCAAGAGTGGATCATTTTATAGCAAATTCAAGCCATGTGGCCGCGCGGATAAAAAAATATTATCGTCGCGAGGCGCAAGTCATACACCCGCCAGTGAATACTGATGATTTCTATCAAGTAAATGAGACTGGTGAGTATTATCTATTTGTTGGTCAATTGGTGGGATATAAACGGGCCGAATTAGCGATACAAGCTTTTAATGTCTTAAAAAAACCTCTGGTAGTTATTGGGGAAGGAGAGCAATATAAAAAATTACAGGCTATGGCAGGCTCTAATATAACCCTTATGGGGCAACAGCCATTTTCTGTCCTCCGAGATTATTATGCGAGGTGCAAAGCCCTTATTTTCCCAGGAGAAGAGGATTTTGGCATCATTCCTGTGGAAGCGATGGCTTCGGGAAGACCTGTTATTGCTTATAAAAAAGGTGGAGCTTTGGAGACTGTTGTTGATGGTAAAACAGGCATTTTTTTTGATGAGCAAAGTGTTGATGCTTTGATAGATGCAGTAATTAGATTTGAAAAAATTAAGCATGAGTTCTGCCCTGAAACAATAGTATCTTATGCTAAAAAGTTTGATGCTAAAATTTTTAAAAAAAACATATTAGATTTTATTAATACTGTAATAGAAGAGCAGATTTAAAGAGATGTCCGTAATGAAGAACAGATACTCTTGTTTAATGCCAGTGGCAATGCTTTTCTCTGACACAGTGGCCCTTTTATGTGCTGGCGCAATAAGTGTATGGCTTCGCTATATATTTAACGGTCAGTTTCAACTTTCATTTTACTGGCAAATGTGGCCAGTCTTAATTTTTTTCTTAAGCGTATATGCCTTTGCCGGTTTATATCCAGGCGTACTTATCAGTCCTCCGGAGGAATTAAAAAAACTAAGTCTGGCCAGCTCATTATGTTTTTTGGCTTTGGCCGCTGTTACTTTTATGTCTCGTCGAGCCGAGTTGTATTCTCGAGGGATATTTTTAATGGCGTGGTTTTTAGTACTTTTTTTGGTGCCAATTTTTCGGGCTGGAACGCGAGAGATTTTTAGTAAAAAAGCCTGGTGGGGGTTCCCTGCCGTGGTGTTTGGGGCCGGTAAAACCGGAGGCATGATTGTACATACTTTTCAACTGAGACCAGGGCTAGGAATAAAACCCGTTGCAATTGTTGATGACGACTCAGAAAGGCAAGGGGAGAATATTCATGGAATAAAAGTTGTCGGAGGTTTGGAAGAAGCGGTTAAACTGGCCCAAAAAACGAAAAATCTTATAGCAATTATGGCTATGCCGGGGGTGGGCAGAAAGAAGTTACAAATGATCCTTGAGAAATATGCACAAGGTTTTAGGCGCATTGTCCTTGTCCCTGACTTGTTTGGTGTATCTACTCTTTGGGTTTCGGTACTGGATTTGGGCGGTATATTAGGGTTAGATTTACGCCAGAACCTGCTTGACCCAAAGCGTCGAAGGCTAAAACGGTGTGTTGATTTGGCTATTGTTATAAGCAGTGGCGTGTTGGTCCTTCCTCTTATGCTTTTTATTGGTTTAGCCATCAAACTGGATAGCAAAGGCCCTGTTTTCTACCGTCACAAGCGAATTGGTTTGGGTGGGAGAGAAATTTATATCTGGAAATTCAGGACTATGTTTCAAAATGCAGATGAACTGTTGAAGGAGTATTTAAGAAAAAGACCGGATTTACAGCGAGAGTGGGAGATGTATCAAAAGCTTACTAATGATCCCAGGGTGACTAAGATAGGTAGATTTTTACGCAGAACAAGTCTGGATGAATTGCCTCAATTGTGGAATGTTTTAAAGGGGGAGTTAAGCTTGGTGGGACCAAGGCCTATTATTCGGGATGAAATTAAAAAGTACAAGGAAGCATTTGAACTATATAAAAAAGTCAGACCCGGGGTAACAGGTTTATGGCAGATTTCAGGTCGAAATGAAACTAGTTATGATGAGCGGGTGAATCTTGATGTTTATTATATAAGGAATTGGTCTATATGGTTTGATATTTATATTTTAGTCAGGACTCCTATCGAGGTGCTCCGTTGCAGGGGAGCCTATTAATTAATGTATACTTCCCAAAGTTTTTTTATTTTTTGTACTCTTTTATTTTTTTTACCTCTTCACTTCTCCCAATACAAGCTCCAATCAAAATTCCTAGAATTGAAAAGGCCATGCCCAGCCACCAGGTTCGAAAAAAATTATGAGCGCTGAAGGCTGTGGCTGTGTAGCCAAGAAACGAACTCCAAAAAAAAGAAGTGATTATCCAATAGTTTTTTTGTTTAGTTTGAAGCCCCTTACGGATTCGCTTTAAGGACCAGGTTAAATAGGCGCTAAAAAAGAAGAGAAGCAAACTTAAACCGACAATCCCTGTTTCACAGGCGAATTGAATATAGATGTTGTGCGGATGAGGTATCCCAAGGCTATGATATTTTGGCACAAGGCCTAGCGATCTGAAGCCGGGATTATAGCCGTTAATTCCTACTCCAAGAAGAGGATAGTGTTTGAATACCTCGATTCCAAAAGGCCAAAGCTCTTTTATTCGTCCATCATTTAATATTTGCTGAAACGATGTCCTCTCCGGGCCAAAGAATAATGCCCAGACAAGAATTGCGCAAAAGGCAAGAGTTTTCCTCCAGGAAAAACCTTTAAAAAGAAAAATTAGGGCTACACAGGCTGTAAAAAATCCTACATAGCCGCTTCTTGCTTTGGCTTCAAGCAATAGAAAAATTCCGGGTGCCAGGACCAAAGAGGTGAGGATGAGTTTTTTAAATTTTGACCACTTGTCAGGCAAAAGAATGAATAGAGCCAGACTAATGGGAAGAACTAGGGACATTAAATTGCCAACGCGAAAAGTACTTAAAGAGCCTGTCAGACGCCCACCCATAATCTTTGTCCCTTTGATCAAATCAGTCCCGGAAAAGTATTGATATACTCCATCCAGACCTTCATAACACCCCATGATGGCAAACAAGGTTACTAGAATTTTTAAATCTTTTAGCCCTCTGACAAACTCCATACCTACGAAAATTAGAATAAATGCCTTGTGTAAATTTGTTCGAATTCCATACCAACTAGTCTCAATGTCTATACTGTGAAACATTTTGAAGATGAGAAAAGCAAAAAAGAGAAAATAGATCCATTTAAGTTTAAAACGTTTTAAATTAGAATTATTATAATCCAAAATATAGTATGGTATGAGTCCGGCAAGAGAGATTATAGCTCCTATTTCCCTTAAGGCGATTCCGATAGGAAAAAAAAGGATGTAAAAACAAAATCCAAAACGCATGAGTTGAAAAAAAACTCTGGCCCATGCTTCCCTGCTAGGTGGATAATATTTTTGAAAGATTTTTGTACACAATAATATGTTCATGACTTATGCTTTTAGTCAGATTTTATATTTAATGCAACACGTTGTTGGGGGTATTAGATAAGGGCTTGAATTTGTTGCCCCTTAATCATTGCTCCTCAAAAGGTATGCGTGAGTCTGGGGTTAAATAAAAATGGATGTTAAGGAGGGGAATCGGGTAAGATTTGAGTGGGAGACAGTATGAATTGGGGGGTGAACTGAGTAGTTGAGTGGGGAGAGTAGGGTGGAGATGGGTGATAGAAAATAACTTTTGAGACTTTAGAAGCCTGGAAAAATGCAAGAGAGCTTAAGGAAACAATTTTCTGAGTTCTGCAAAAAATTGCCTTCAGATGAAAAATATAGATTCAGATAACAAGAGCACCTTGATCCGTAACAGCAAATATTGTGGAAGAGTATGGAAGATTTCATTATCAAGAAAATATTCAACACCTTACTCTCCCCACTCAACTACTCAACCACTTACCCAGACTCTTTTTCCAGGCAAAGTTTTGCATATGGAAATGGTTCGAGACAGCGGTTTATGACTCCCTGGATGAAGGAAATGGTCAGGCCATAGTTGGTAATGGGCACGCCTTTTTGCTGGGCTTTATAGATGCGTGTTAGCATCTCGCGACGGTTTAAAACACAAGCCGCGCAATGAATGATGAGCTTGTATTCTTCCAGGTTTTCAGGAAAATTTCTGCCTGCGCAAACATCACAATTTATTTTCCCCCCCACATATTGCTGGAGCCAGCGAGGAATTTTTACCCGGCCAATATCATCGGCCAGGGGATGATGAGTACAGGCTTCGGCAATCAGGACTTTGTCTCCGGGTTTAAGCTGTTCAATAGCTTTTAGCCCGCGTGCAAAAGCGGCTAAATCTCCTTTAAACCGGGCCATGACAATGGAGAAGGTGGTTACCCAGGCATCTTTTGGAGTATCGGCCACAGTTTTTAAGACACATTGGGAGTCGCAAACAACCAGTTTGGGTTTGCGATTCAACCGCTGCAAGGCATCTCTGAGTTCTCGTTCCTTGACAACCATGCAATAGGCATCGTTATCCAGAATGTCGCGAATGGTTTGCACCTGGGGCAGGATAAGCCGCCCCTTGGGGGCTTGCAGATCAATAGGTACGACCAGAATTGCCAACTCTCCTGGTGGAAGCAGGTCCCCTATTAGGGTAGGAGGATTAAACCATTCTTTTGGTGCGGTTTGTAAAAGTAGCTCTTTTAGCTCATTTATTCCTTGTTTTTCTATGGCAGAAACGGGAATAAAAGAAATCTTTTCTTTTTTTAGGCGTTGTTCAACATCCTTAACTAGTGGCGTAACGTCAGTCTTGTTCAAGACCACTACAAAGGGTATTTTTTGCTCGTTTAAAATATTTTTGATTTTTTCTTCGAATTCACCCCAATGATTGGCCTCGGTAATCAGGATTGCTAAGTCAGTACGATCAAAGACTTCCATTGTCTTTTTTTTGCGCATCTCGCCCAGCGCGCCCATGTCATCAATGCCGGCTGTGTCAATAAAGACCACGGGTCCAAGTGGCAAAAGCTCCATGGTCTTTTCTACGGGGTCTGTGGTTGTGCCGGGGGTGTCCGAGACTATGGCTATGTGTTGAGAAGTTAAGGCATTTAAGAGAGAAGATTTGCCTACGTTTCTTCGTCCAAAAATGCCAATATGAAGTCTTAGTCCCTTTGGGGTTTTTTGCACTTTAAAGAGCCTCCCTTTCCTTTACCTAGTCTACGTCCGGTTTCCTCAATTAAATCTTTGGCCAGGTTAAAGGTCACCTTGGCTTTGTTGTTATAAATTATATATTTTCGACCATAGTCTTGAGGGGTGAAATCAGGCATAATTACATTGGCCCCGGCTTGAAGAGCCAAAGTTTGTCCTTGTTCAGGGTCAAGGGTGGCCGTAGCTGTTGTGGCAGGCAGATGAATGTCTTTGCTGGTCAACCGCACGAGGGCAAGAACCTTGAGGGTCAGGTTTAAGTCTCCGGGAGGATGGTCTTTCAGGGGCGTGTCCTTTTGGGGGAGAAATGGACCAATTCCGGCCATATCTGCCTGGAACCTGTGGATAAGCAAGATGTCTTCGGCCAGGTCCTCGATGGTTTGTCCGGGTAGTCCCACCATACACCCCATACCAAGTTCATAGCCAAGGTCCCGGAGGAAGGTCAGAGCAGATAACCGTTCCTCTAAGTTTTTTTCCGGATGTAACCGGGCATAGAGAGTGGGGTTGGCAGTCTCGTGTTTCATCAGGTACCTATCTGCCCCGGCCTTGCGCCAGGATTCAAACTCAGCAAAATCTCTTTCACCAAGAGACAAGGTAATGGCCACATCAGCTTCCTGTTTGATCTCCCGCACGATAGAGGCAATGGTCTTTGCGCTATAGGCAAAGTCATCACCGGATTGCAAAACAATGGTCCTGACCCCTTGGCCGGCCATGTCCAGGGCAAGCTGGATGATTTCTTCAGGCTGCATGCGATAGCGCTCAATGTTCTTGTTTTCCTTGCGCAACCCGCAATAAAGGCAACTACGGCAGCAATAGTTGGAAAATTCTATAATGCCCCGGATATGGACATCATCTCCAACATGCTGCTGACGCACCTTGTCAGCCATTTGCATGAGTTGGTTCAGGGGAGTTTGCTCCAGATGAGATATTATTTCTTCTCTGGTCATTTCAGATCGCTGATTCATAAAAAGAAGCTAGGGCAATCGTATCTAAATTTGCTACATCCCCAGGTGTTTTTTATCTAACCGCAGACCCACGCAGACACACACAGACATTCATGTTCGGCAGACTTTGCCGAACATGAGCTGACGGCCCTTTGGCCCGGTTTTAATAACGACTTTTTATCTATTTACTGGCCCGAAGGGACAGAGCGCCAGAACAGCCAGCAAGTCGCTGGCTGTTCTGGTCTGCGTCCGGTCTGCGTGGGTCTGCGGTTAAAAAGTATGGTTTTCTATTTGCGATACAGATATCCTGTTTATGATTTTATTTCTTTTGATCGATCAACGTAATGAGTATGCAGCAGGTGATGTGCCAGCTCGCTTACGGGTTCTTTCAGGAAATCAGCGTAGATTTGCAAGACCTCTGGGTTTTCGTGGGATTTCCTCAATGGGCAATGTTTATCGTCTGCGTTCAGGCCCGCTGTTCTGGCTTTTATTGTCTTTTGGTTGGTGGGTATGGGTTGTCCGCCACCGCCAATACACCCGCCAGGACAAGCCATGAACTCGATAAAGACGTAATCTTTGAACTCTCCGCCTTCCTTGATGGATTCACATACCTTGCGGGCATTGCTAAGCCCATGAGCTACGGCCACCTTGATTTCTTTGTCGCCTAGTTTGATAGCTGCCTTCTTGATACCATCAAGTGTCCCGAGATCCTCAAACTCCAATTTTTCCAGAGGAGTACCGGTTAGCAATTCATAAGCGGTTCGTAGCGCTGCTTCCATTACGCCGCCTGTGCGGCCAAAGATGGTTGCAGCACCCGTGTACTTGCCAATTAATGGATCAGCCTGTTCTTCTGGCATTTCTTTTAAGTCAATGCCCAACGTTTTCAGAAGCTTACCGCATTCCCTCGTGGTCAGTACATAGTCAATATCCTGGAATGTGCCTTCGGCTTTGCCTTTTTCCATCCAGTATTTAGAGGCGTCGCACAGTTCATCTCTTGCGCGCTCATATTTCTTGGCTGTACAGGGCATAATGGAGACAACGACCATTTTCTTGGGATCAACTCCCAGCTTTTCAGCAGCGTAAGTTTTGGCTACAGGGCCCAGCATTTGCTGTGGAGACTTTGCCGAGGACAGGTTGGGAATAAATTCCGGGTAAAATGTTTCGCAGAATTTAATCCATCCGGGACTGCACGAGGTGAATTGGGGCAGGGCAGGACTTACTTCTTCCAGGGCATGTTCATTTATTGTCAGGCTTTCTGGCAACTCATCCTTGCTTAGGGCACCTGCTTTTACCAGGCGCAAGATAAGCTCTGTGCCTTCTTCCATGATGGTCAGGTCAGCGGTGAAGTTGGTATCCCAGACCTTGTCAAAGCCGGCCTTTCTCAGGGCAGCGTATATTTTATTGGTTACCAGAGCACCTGGCTCAAGCCCGAATTCTTCACCCAGGCTGGCCCTTATGGAAGGTGCAAATTCGACCACGACAAACTTTTCCGGATCTTTGAGAGCTTCAATGACTTCTTTAACATTATCCATCTCCCTGATTGCTCCCAGAGGTCTGGAATAGGGGCAGGTTTCGCAGCCAAAGGTCTCTTTAAATACCTTGACCGTGCCTGTTTCCTTACCCATGGGACAGGCATGGATGCATTGTCCGCATCGTACGCACTTTGCTTCGTCCACAAGGACTACACCTTTTTCTTTATCAAAAGCGATTGCTTCTGCGGTCTGAACTGTCTTGCAGGTTTCGACACAATTGCCGCAGCGCACGCATAGGTCGGGATCATACAGAATAGATGGAGGCGAAGACCATGCCTCAACCTGCTGGTTTTTTATCTCTTCTCTGGTGATCAACCCTGCATTTTCAGCCTCGCAAACGACGAGTTCCTGTAATCTTTTGACCAGGAAGCAATTGTCCTTTTTCTTTAACCAGTCCAGCCTTTCGTTAAGTTTTTCCTCAAGCAGCTCGGACTTGGTATTAATGACCATGCCCTCTTTGACTGTTAACCCTTTAAGCATTTTGGCGTTGGCTATTCTTCCGTCAACTTCTACGATATTTATTAGCGGACAGTCGCTGTTTTTTATGGATTCAAGTTGATCCAACTCAGTGGGACGCCAATAGGACTTGCCTTCTTTTTCCAGAAGTTCGGCAATAGTTGTATTTTCATCAACCTGAATGTCCTGACCGTCAAGTTTTACCCCTACCTTGTTCATCCCTTTGGTCTCTCCTTTTTTCTTCTTCAGCGGATTGGGACCTAATTTGGTTATCTGCTCTGTGTATTCATTCATTACCTCTGCAAACCTGTATCCTTCAGCACCTGAAATCCATTCCAGCCTGAACCGCTCAGGCTCAAAGCCTAACTCGGGCAAAATTTTCTTTATTTCCTTCATGCGCCGGTCTGTCTTGTAATTGCCTTCCTTGTAGTGACAATCACCAAAGTGACAGCCGCCAACTAAAACACCGTCTGCGCCTTTGGCCAAGGCCTCGAGAATAAACTCTGGTAAAACAGCCCCTGAACAAGGAACGCGGATAAGTTTTATGCTTGGCGGATATTTGCATCTCAAATTTCCGGCCAG
>NZ_JAGUQP010000036.1 GCF_018704065.1 Desulfovulcanus ferrireducens
AAAATTGTTCTTGAAAACAAAATAAACTAACCAATAAATTTTAACCATTAACTATTGACAAAAAACACAGTTGCTGAGTTAATTTGTGAGCGCATTTTCTTCAATGCTAACAAAGACCTGGACACATCTAAGGCTTGCTTGCGGGCTGTGCATAATGGGGTTAGTCAATAGAATGTTACTTAATGCCTTTTCTGTTGTTATGATGGGTTTCGAAAGTTCGATGGAATAACCTCCCTATGCACAGCACTTCCTCAATCTTCGCCAAGATGTGTTACCCAACCCGTTTGTAATGCATTTCAGAAAATGCACTCTTCAATTGTGTAGTAATTTGAGGATGTTAATCATGTCAGAAGTTGAGTTATGGTAAATTGTCCAGGATACTGAGCTTTGTCACCCCGATGCTCTGCTTATCCGCAAGCTTCGTCAAGATGGACAGATGGACTACCCAGCCCTTTGCAAGGCTTTCAAGAAACCAGGATTTCTAATTCGGTGGTCAAAATGGGGTTTGGTCACAGAGTCTTTTACCTATTACGTTTTTAAATAAGGAGGCAAATTTAAGTGAAGGGTATAATTTTGGCTGGTGGTTCAGGAACCAGGCTTTATCCTTTGACCGTGGCGGTAAGTAAACAGCTTTTGCCTGTGTATGATAAACCCATGATTTACTACCCCCTGTCGGTCTTGATGCTGGCAGGGATCAGAGAGATTATGGTCATCTCGACTCCGCAGGATTTGCCCAGGTTTAAGCAGCTTCTTGGTGATGGTCAGGAACTGGGAATAAAACTAGCCTATAAAGAGCAACCCAGGCCAGATGGATTGGCCCAGGCTTTTATTTTGGGTAAGGAATTTATTGGCCGGGAAAATGTTTGTCTGGTCCTTGGTGATAACATCCTTTACGGGGAGGGATTATCAAGAGTCCTTGATCGATGTGTTCAGCTGGAACGGGGAGGGATTATCTTTGGCTATCCTGTTAAGGATCCGGAGAGGTACGGGGTAGTCGAGTTTGATAGCAAAGGAAAGGTGATTGGAATTGAAGAAAAGCCTGAGAAGCCAAAATCAAAATATGCTGTACCGGGCATTTATTTTTATGATAATCAGGTTATTGAAATTGCCAAAAGTTTAAAGCCTTCACCCCGAGGTGAGCTGGAAATAACCGATGTCAATCTAGCCTATTTAAACAAGGGCGAGTTACAGGTTGAACTTTTGGGTCGCGGGTATGCCTGGCTGGATGCAGGGACTCATGAATCTCTACACCAGGCCAGCAGCTTTATTCAGGCTATCCAGCAGAGGCAGGGGTTTAAGATTGGATGCGTGGAGGAGATCGCCTATCGCAAAGGGTACATAGAAAAGGATCAATTACTTGAGCTGGCTAGAAGATACGACAAAAATGAATATGGCAAGTATTTGGCAGGGATTGTTGAAGAGTAGAATATAGAAGTTGGGAAGATGGGATGTGACCACTAATCCCATCCTCCCATATACTCATATTCCCATTCCCCCACTCATCCATCTATTTCTATGTTTATTTTTCCGGGAGCATATCCTTTAAGTTCAGAGAGCATACCCATAATAGATTTGGTTATGATTCTTTCAACAAACGTATTTAAGGCCAGTTTATGACCATTGACAGTAATGGACATTTTTTTGGTATTTTTGGCTGAACACTCTTTTGGGGTGGCTTGCCCCTGAACAATTTCCCTGGTCAGATGCAAGCAGTCAGGCCTGTTACAAGACCCACAATCTATACCTGCCAAAGCAAAGCCCTTGTTTAGGACAAGTTCGGCAAGTTCGGCAATGGAGTTTATCCTGGGTAGACCAGGTACTTCAATTTCACCCCATGTGGCCAGGGCCAAGCCGTTATCCATTTCCCTGGCTTCTTGCTCTGATTTTAGGACCAGGATGCGTGGCAGCCAGGTTAGACTTTTGCCTCCTTCAACTAGTAAGATGTCAGCTGAAACCAGTGGCAAGAGATCCAGCAGGTATTTTTTTTCTGGCCAGAATATGGCCGCTTCATTCTGGGTGAGACCTATAACAGGTGCAGCAACCTGGGCAATTTTTTTGGTGTCGGTGTCGTTTTTGTCCAGGCCATGATGGGAGAATTTAGCCGCAGCAACTTTAATCCCGCGGGATTTAAGGTGCTCGGCTAATTGGGTGAGTAAAGTGGTTTTTCCTGATTTTTTGAATCCGACAATAGATATTGCTTTGAGCATGTTTTCTCCTGGTTTGACTTTGAGTTTTAAAGGTTAAATTTTAAAACGGGCTGCTGAAAATCGTTACAATATGGGGTGTTGCCACAGACTTTAAGATAAACACATTATAAGTTAATCGGGGCAACAATTTTTTGACAAGGAAAACCTCTTGAACTAACAGCAAAAAATTCATTGGCGGAAGTGTCTTAGACATTAACTCAATGTTAATAAAGAAATTTTTTTAACAGAAAAAATTATCATGTCAAAAATCAATAAAATTAAAGGGTTTTGTGATCTTTTCCCTCCGGAAAGTAACGTCTTTGTGTTCATGGAGGAAAAGGCCAGGCAGGTTTTTTCTCGTTATGGGTGCAAAGAAATCAGGATTCCCATTTTAGAAAAGACCGAGCTCTTTGCCAGATCAATTGGAGATGAGACAGATATCGTGCAGAAGGAGATGTATACCTTTTTAGACCGCAAAGGGCGCAGTCTAACTCTAAGGCCGGAGGCTACTGCCGGTGTTTTGCGAGCATATATTGAAAATCAGCTTCATTCCAGGGAGCGGGTGAGCAAATTGTTTACTTTTGGGCCGATGTTTCGATATGAGAGGCCGCAAAAGGGACGTATGCGACAGTTTCACCAGATCAATGTTGAGGTACTTGGCCCGCAGGCACCGCAGGCTGATGCGGAACTTCTTATTATGCTCTGGGCATATCTGGAAAGCCTGGGCTTAACTCGTTTGGACATTGAGATTAACTCCTTGGGTTGTGCAGTTTGCAGGCCTGGCTTTCATAAAAATTTAGTCAACTTTTTGCAAAATCTGGATCAAGATAGCTTATGCCCTGATTGTCAGCGCAGGGCAAAGGTCAATCCTTTACGCGTCCTGGACTGCAAGGTGGCTCGTTGCAAGTCCCTGGTACAAGAGGCCCCTAAGATCTCTGAGCATTTGTGTTCTGATTGCGCAAGCCATTTTGAGACCGTGCTTTCTATTTTAGACCAGGCTGGTCTTTCTTATCATCTCAATCCTTTTTTGGTTAGGGGGCTTGATTACTACCAGCGAACCACATTTGAAGTGGTGTCTTCCGCAATTGGCGCCCAGACCGCAGTGGCAGGTGGTGGTCGCTATGATGGTTTATGCAAGGCTTTGGGCGGCCCGGATGTGCCAGGCTTGGGGTTTGCCTGCGGAATGGAGAGGCTTGCCCTGCTGCTTACGGATATAAAAGAACAAAAATTGGATTTTTATCTGGCGGTTTTACATGAGCAGGCCTTGAATAAAGCACTGATTCTGACCAAAAGACTGAGAGATGCTGGCTATTCAGGTGAAGTGAGCTTTGAGGTCAAGAGTGTCAAAAGCCAGTTGCGTCTGGCCAACAAACTAGGTGTAAAAACCTGTCTGCTTTTGGGGGTCGACGAGATAGAAAGAGGAGAGATTGTGGTCAAGGATATGCAGACCGGGGTGCAGCAGGCTGTCAGCCAGGACGATCTGGAACAGGCACTGGGGTTGAATCTACATTAGTAATTCAACTTTTAGACCTGAAGTCGTGAAAGTGGGTAAATTTTGTTTATTGACAATTAACAATAATGATGCGCCTGCAAAAAGTGACTTTTTGCAGGCAATGTTGAATTTTGAATTGTTTGAACAGGTTACAAGATAAAGATGTTTGTCAAAGCTGTAAAATTTTAATTATTGCAGTTGCATCTTTAATTATACCTTAGTTGAGCGATTTTCACTCAATGGGTGAGATTGCCACGGACAGCTTCGCTGCCCTCGCAATGACAATCTCCCCCCTGTCATTGCGAGTGGAACAAAGTGTAGCGAAGCAATCTCAAAGTTTGAACTGCAAAAAAATAGCTCAATTTAAACTACTCAACTTTCTGAGTTAATTTGCGAGCGCATTTTCTTCAATGCTAACAAAGACTTGGACACATCTAAGGCTTGCTTGCGGGCTGTGCATAATGGGGTTAGTCAATAGAATGTTACTTAATGCCTTTTCTGTTGTTATGATGGGTTTCGAAAGTTCGATGGAACAACCTCCCTATGCACAGCACTTCCGCAATCTTCGCCAAGATGTGTTACCCAACCCGTTTGTAATGCATTTCAGAAAATGCACTCTTCAATTGTGCAGTAATTTGAGGATGTTAATTATGTCAGAAAGTTGAGTTAAACTATAGATAGTTGGGGGTTGGCCACAGACTCTTAAGCAAATTCTGGGGCTAACGATTTAAAAAGATTTTAATTAAGGCTGCCTAACTCGGTCAGACAGTTTTCGCTGTTTCCCAAAAGCCTCGGATTGTTACAGGAATCGTTGTTGAGTTAATTTTCACGAATCCATGCGAATGCCTTAAACGTCATTCTGAACGGAGCAAGGCGGAGTGAAGAATCTCAAAGGTTATGGAGCAGGGAGACGTGTAAACACGCAAAGCGCAACCAATTTATTTAATTTTTTGATATAGTGGAGTAAATAATGGAAGAGAGAAAACTCAATATGCCGCTAAGTAATCTTGACGGATGGAAAAGGACGCATAATTGCAACGAACTGGGCTTAAGTAATGTGGGACAGGAAGTATGTCTCATGGGTTGGGTTCAATATCGCCGGGACCACGGGGGATTGATTTTTATAGATTTGCGCGACCTTCAGGGGTTGACCCAGATAGTTTTTGCCCCGGAAGTAAATAAACAGGCCCTTGAAGAGGCCCATGTGTTGCGCACGGAATACGTGCTGGCCATTAAAGGAGTAGTACGCAAAAGACCTGAAGATATGGTCAATCCAAACCTTGTCACCGGCGAGATTGAGGTGGCGGTTAACGAATTTAAGCTGCTAAATACTTCCAAAACCCCTCCTTTTCTCATTGAGGACCGAGTGGATGTATCAGAGAACCTGCGCCTCAAGTACCGTTATCTTGATTTGAGGCGGCCAAAACTGGCCAAGAATATTATCTTGCGAAGCAAGGCTGCACAAAGTGTGCGCAACTTTCTGAATGAATCCGGTTTTTTGGAAATCGAGACGCCGGTACTTACCAAGAGCACTCCGGAAGGGGCCAGAGACTTTTTGGTTCCCAGCAGAGTCAATCAGGGTAAGTTTTATGCCCTGCCCCAATCTCCACAGTTGTTTAAGCAGCTTCTGATGTGCGCTGGGTTTGATCGCTATTATCAGATTGTAAAATGTTTTCGCGATGAAGATTTGCGCGCTGACCGCCAGCCTGAGTTTACCCAAATAGACATTGAGATGTCTTTTGTAGAGGAAGATGACGTTATGGCCATGGCCGAAGGGCTCATGGCCCGCGTATTTAAAGATACTCTGGGAGTTGACTTGGAGACTCCCTTTCCACGTATGAGCTACGCCCAGGCCATAGCCGATTACGGCCTGGACAAGCCTGACCTGCGTTTTGGGTTGACCTTGAAGGATGTGACAGACATTGTGCGTGGATCAGAGTTTCGATTGTTTGCCCGGGCCGAGCTGGTCAAGGCCCTCTCGGTGCCGGAAGGGGCCGTGCTCTCGCGCAAGGAGATTGATGACTTGACTGATTTTGTGCGTATTTATGGAGCGCAGGGGCTGGCCTGGATAAAGATCAAGGAAGATACCTGGCAGTCTCCCATTGCCAAATTTTTGAGCCAGGAAGAAAGAGACGGTTTAACCAAGGCCTTGGATTTAAAACCGGGAGACATAGTTTTTTTCCAGGCAGGGCCGAAGGAGATGGTCAATACTGCTCTCGGTTATTTACGTTTAAAATTGGGAGAGAGGTTTGGGCTTATTCCGGAGGACACCTTCAGCTTTGTCTGGATAACAGATTTTCCATTGCTCGAGTGGGATGAGGATGAAAAAAGATGGGTTGCCAGACACCATCCCTTTACTTCCCCGCAGCCAGGGCATCTGGATAAGTTAAAACAAGACCCGGCAAGTGCTTTGGCCAGGGCCTATGATCTGGTTTTAAACGGCAATGAAATAGGTGGCGGGTCAATTCGTATTCATTCGCAGGAAATGCAGCGGGAAATGTTCAATGCCCTTGGTATTGATAAAGAGGAGGCAGAAGAAAAATTTGGTTTTCTCTTAAGTGCACTGGAATATGGCGCCCCTCCTCATGGAGGTATTGCCTTTGGTCTTGACCGGATTATTATGTTGCTATGCAAGGCCAAGTCTATACGCGATGTTATTGCTTTCCCCAAAACCCAGAAGGCCACATGCTTGCTGACAGATGCTCCCTCTCGGGTAACCAGCAGACAGCTCAGAGAGCTGAGCATAAGGCTTAGAGAGAAAGAGGCTGGGAAGATGGGAAACTAGGAGATAAGAAATTAGCAAGTAAAGAAGTTAGAAAATTTGGATAAGTTGAAATAAGGTGAGTTAATGTCCAGAAAGATTATTCATTATCCCAATGAAATCTTGGCCAGAAAGGCAGCTCCCATCACTGAAATTACAGACGAGATCAAAGAGCTGGCCAAGGAAATGAGCGAGATCATGTATGATAATGAAGGCATTGGCCTGGCAGCACCACAGGTGGGAGAAAGTATTCGCTTGATTACAGTGGATCTTAGCGGACCGGAAAAAAGAGAAGATTTGCAAGTGTTTGTAAATCCTGAAATTGTTGCACGGGAAGGTGAAATTGAGACAGAAGAAGGCTGTTTGAGTGTTATTGGTTATCGGGCCAAAGTAAAAAGGGCGGCTAAAATAAAGTTCAAGGCCCTGGATCTTGAAGGAAAAGAAGTGGAGTTTGATGCCGAAGATCTGTATGCTGTGTGCCTGCAACATGAGCTAGACCATCTTGATGGCATTTTATTTATTGATCATATCAGCAGGCTGAAGCGAAACTTGTATGAAAAAAGGTTAAAAAAATGGCTGCGCAAGAGAAAAAACGTTTAGTATTTATGGGCACGCCGGAGTTTGCGGCCATCATTTTGAATTATGTTCTTGACTGGCCAGGGGGAGAGGTGGTTGCGGTGTATACTCAGCCAGACCGCCCCTGTGGACGGGGTCAGAAGTGCAAGGCTTCGCCGGTTAAGGAAATCGCCATGCAAAAGGGACTGCCAGTATTTCAGCCGAAGAATTTTAAGCAGGAAGATGACGTCCTGGCACTAAAAGCATTGGCCCCGGATTTTTTGCTTGTGGCTGCTTATGGGCTGATTTTGCCCAAACAGGTTTTAGATACAGCCAGGTTTGGAGCAGTCAATGTCCATGCCTCGCTTTTACCCAAATATCGCGGGGCAGCACCCATCCAGCGGGCTATTATGGCTGGGGAGTCAGCAACAGGAATTACCATCATGCTGATGGATGAAGGTATGGATACCGGCCCTATTCTTTTGCAGCGGGCCATGGCCATTGGCATCGAGGATACGGCCAAGAGTTTGCACGATGACCTCGCCCATTTAGGTGGCAGACTTCTTGTAGAGGCCCTTGAAAAGATGGTGCAGAACAAGTTGGTACCTATTCCTCAACCGGATAAGTTGGCTACTTACGCCCCCAAATTAAAAAAAGAAGAAGGGCTTATTGATTGGAATCGGCCCTGCTTGCAGGTGCACAATCAAATAAGAGCACTTTATCCCTGGCCCGGAGCTTATTTTGACTGGGCCCGCCCTAATCAGAAAAAAATAAGACTTCACGTTTATCCCGGCAGGATTGGTCCGGACCTGACAGAAAAGGTTCCTCCCGGGACTATTCTTGGAGTAGAGGATAACCATATAGCCATTGCCTGTGCGGATAAAATCTACCTCACCCCGAAAGTAAAACCAGAAAATAGTAAGGCCCTGGATGGCCAAAGTTTTTATTGTGGATATTTGAGTAAGGCTTGTTCTAACAAGTGAGACAGAAAGATGGTGTTGTCAGATTATATCCAACTTTTAATATCGGGTCTAACCGTGGGCAGCACCTATGGGCTTACTGCCCTTGGTTTTACTATCATCTTCAACACCACCGGTATAATCAATTTTGCCCAGGGTGAGTTTGTCATGCTTGGTGGCATGCTCAGTGTATTCTTGCTCAAAATTTTAAATCTGGGTCTGGTACCGGCGGTGCTTCTAGCTGTGATTATTACCACTTGCGTGGGTGCGTTAATTGAACGTTTTACCATTCGCCCGGTGCAAAACAGCTCGACCATAAACCTAATCATTATAACCATTGGTATTTCGATTTTTATCCGGGGTGTGGCCATGCTTTTATGGGGCAAGGATACCTTTGCCCTACCCTCCTTTAGCGGCGACAGTCCCATATCATTTTTTGGGGCCTCCATGCATCCGCAAAGCATTTGGATTTTGAGCATAACGCTACTGTTGCTATGCGCACTGAAGTTCTTTTTTACCAGGACCATATATGGCAAAGGTATGCTCGCCTGTTCTTATGAACAGAAGGCTGCCTACCTGGTGGGCATCAATGTCCAGCGTATGGTTCTTCTTTCCTTTATGATTTCTGCCCTGGTCGGGGCTATTGGTGGTTCAATTCTGGCTCCCCTGACCATGACAAGCTTTGACGTGGGAATTTTGCTCGGCCTTAAAGGTTTTGCCGCCTGCATTCTTGGAGGATTGGGCAATCCTTTTGGTGCGGCCGCAGGGGGGCTCATCCTGGGTGTGCTGGAATCTTTTGGAGCGGGCATTATTTCCTCTGGATACAAAGACGCAATTACTTTTATTGTCTTGCTCGTGCTCCTGTTTGTGAAGCCCTCTGGTCTGTTTGGTCAGGCAGAAGTGGAGAGAGTCTAGTTTGGTTTATGGTTGAGTAGTTGAGTTGTTGAGTGGGACGGGAGATAAAGAATAGCTAGAAGTGCGAGACGGGCTAAAATCTGATTGTTTATTAACCCTTACACTTTAATAAAAGCTTGCAGTAAAAAAGTGATTTTGAACTATAAGTGGCAAAGCGCATGAACGGTTTTAAAAGAGACTTATTGACGATAACCTTTTTCTTAGTAGGGATGGTCGCTTTACCCTGGTGTTTGACCAATGAGTATTATGTAAATGTGCTTATCATTTCAGGGTTAAATGCCATTGTGGCGGTCGGTCTGAACCTGCTCCTTGGCTTTGCCGGACAGATATCACTTGGTCATGCAGCTTTTTACGGACTGGCTGCATACACCACATCCATTTTAACCACGACCTACAACCTGCCCATCATTGTTGGCCTTTTGGCCGGTATTTTACTTGTGGGTCTAGTTGCCTACTTGATTGGCATCCCTACCCTTAAACTGTCCGGCCATTATCTGGCCATGGCTACCCTGGGTTTTGGAATTATCGTCTATATAGTTTTCAACGAAACCATCGAGTTGACCGGAGGCCCGAGCGGCTTTGTGGGCATACCAAGGCTCAGCCTCTTTGGCTATTCTTTTGATTCAGACCTGTCATATTACTACCTGGTGGTATTTGTGCTGGCAATTGTCCTTATGTTTTCTCTCAACCTAATCAGGTCCAGAATCGGGAGGGCTCTGCGTGCCATTCATACCAGCGAAAAGGCAGCCCAGATTTCAGGTATAGATATTGCCCGGTACAAGTTATTTATTTTTGTCCTTTCAGCTATTCTGGCTGCCGTAGCCGGAGTCCTTTATGCCCACTACCTGGAATTCATTGCCCCCTCCTCCTTTGGTTTTAATCATTCCGTACTCTTGGTTACCATGGTCGTCCTTGGTGGCATGACCAATGTCTGGGGAGCAGTTGCAGGAGCATTTTTCCTGACCATGTTGCCGGAGTTTTTGCGGGCTTTTGAGAATATAGAATTTCTCCTTTATGGTTTTATTTTGATTGTTTGCATGATGTTTTTGCCTGAAGGCATAGTTGGTGGAATTCAGAAGTTAGTTGGGAAGCTAGGGAGATAGGAAGTTTGCAGCTTGTAGTTCACCAATGAGTATATCGAAATATATTAAATGATTAACTGTCCATGACTTATGCATCTAAACTTATAAGTAGAGCTTGAAATAGATAGAATATGGTTTTTAACCGCAGACCCACGCAGACGGACGCAGACCAGAGCAGCCAGCGACTTGCTGGCTGCTCTGACACTCTGTCCCTTAGGGCCAGGTAAAACGTATTGAAGTACGCTTTGAACCTGAGATTATCACCTAATGTGTGAGATTGCCACGGGCAGGCTCACTGCCCTCGCAATGACATTCTCACTCCTGTCATTGCGAGCGAAACAAAGAGGAGCGAAGCAATCCTAAACTTTGAACTGCAAAAAAACGCGCAGTTTAGGTTGAACTAATGTAAATCTTATATGTCCATGTTCGTGAAATCTCGTTTTTAAAAACCGGCCCTAAGGGGCCGTCAGCTCATGTTCGGTAAGGTCTGCCGGGCATGAACGTCAGCGTGAGTCTGCGTGGGTCTGCGGTTAAATAAAAAACAATTTTACGTATTTAAAGAATAACTACTCAAAAGGGTTAAAACCTTAAACCCTCAATAAAGTGGGACTGTGAGAAAGCCGGAAACTCAAAACTCGATCTTAGATTGCCGGGAAGTAATGGTACGCTTCGGGGGCGTTGTAGCCTTGAACAAGGTCAATTTTTCAGTGCCCGCCAAGAGCATCACCAGCATTATCGGCCCGAACGGCGCGGGCAAGACCACGCTGATTAATGCCATTACGGGGTTTGTGTCTTGCTCGGGTGGTTCTATTTATTTTAATGGCCAGGATATAAGCGCCATGCGTTCTCATGAACGCGGCCGGGCCGGGGTTGTCCGCACTTTCCAGAACTTGGAAATATTTTCAAATATGACAGTCCTGGAAAATGTCATGAGTGGCAGGCATAGGCTGGTAAACTATTCTTTTTTTGATTGCTTGCTTAAAACACCGCGCTACTGGGCCGAGGAAAAAAAATGCAGACAAAAGGCCGAGGAACTACTTGATTTTGTAGGCTTGCCGGATAAGTGGGATGTGTTGGCATCAGAGCTTCCTTTTGGCAGCCAGCGGCTGTTGGAACTGGCCAGGGCCTTGGCATCAGAGCCACATCTCCTCTTGCTTGACGAACCAGCAGCAGGTTTAAATATACGTGAAACCAGAAGTCTGGCGCAACTAATCCAAAAAATTCGCGACCAGTTGGGCATTACCGTAGCCCTGGTGGAACATGACATGGACTTGGTTATGAGCATAAGCGACCAGGTTACAGTTTTAAGCTTTGGCCAAGTCCTTGCTACAGGGACTCCTTTGGAAGTGCAAAAAAATCCAGAGGTCATTGCCGCTTATCTTGGGGAAGGAGAGGAAGGGTGAATGTGTTACGGGTGAATGTGTTATATGTGTGGATGGGTGAATGAGGTCGCATAAAGATTTGAAGATTTGGCAGGAAGGGCTGGAGATGGTTTCGCATGTTTACGCTCTAACGAAGACTTTTCCGGAATTTGAAAAATATGGTCTTGCTTCCCAAATGCAGCGGTGCACTATTTCTATACCAAGTAATATAGAGTCTGTGGCCGAACCTTTTTATCAACTTAATTTCAAAGGTTTATTTCAGTCTTGGTTTCTTTCATGCTGGTACAAAGACTTGGACCCATCTAAAACTTGCTTGCGGACAGAGCATAATGGGATATTTTGGGTAAACAGATATTCTTTTTATTATCGATAGTTATGGTCAATATCGCTAAGTATTTAGCCCTTTCATCCCGATGCTCTGTTTTTTCCGCAATCTTCGTTAAGATTGGGTTACCCAAGCCGTTTGTAATGCATTTCAGAAACCAGGACTTTCAATCAGCGGTTAAATGGGGTTTGGCCACAGACTCTATAGCAGAAGGAGCGGCAAGAAACAGTAGAAAGGAGTTTGTAAATTTCTTTATGTAAGTTTGGGTTCTTTAGCAGAATTAGAAACACAGTTAATAATAGCTAATAAGTTGGAATATATTGACGATAATCGTTTAGAGACTTTCAATAAAGATATTGAATTGTTACGCAAAAAAATGTTAAATTTTATTAAATATCAGCGAAGGAAAATAGATGCTCAATAATCCATATACCCCATATATCCCTATACTCATTAACTCATATCCCCATTCACCCACTCACCCATACACCCATATTCCCGTACACCCATTAACCCATCAACCCATCGACCCAAAAAATGCTTACCATTAAAAATATAGACGTATATTACGGCAAGATTCATGCTGTGCGCAGAGCCTCCTTGCATGTGCGCAAAGGCGAAATCGTTGCCTTGATCGGCGGTAACGGTGCAGGCAAAACCACCCTACTCTCAACTGTTTCAGGATTAATCAGACCGGCATCAGGAACCATCACCTTTGACGGGATGGAAATAACCCGGGACAAGGCAGACAAGATTGTGAGAGCCGGCATCTCCCATGTGCCTGAAGGAAGGTTGGTCTTTAAGCCTTTATCAGTGGAGGATAATCTCCTTCTTGGCTCTTTTCACCGTTTTAGGCATGGAATTAAGCGGGAAATCGCCAAGGACATGGAATCCATCTACACCATGTTTCCGGTGTTAAAGGAACGTAGAAAACAGCCTGCAGGTACCCTGTCCGGAGGAGAGCAGCAAATGCTGGCCATAGGCCGTGCACTTATGGCCAGGCCAAAGGTGCTTCTTCTGGATGAGCCCAGTATGGGGTTGGCGCCGAATATTACTCAGGAGATTTTCAAGCATATCGTGATGCTTCGCGATAAGTTTGGCCTTACGGTTCTCTTAGTGGAACAAAACGCTAGAAGCGCGTTAAAAATCGCTGACCGGGGTTATGTTCTGGAAACTGGGCGTATTGTTTTGCAAGGCCCAGCTGAGGAATTGCTCCAGAACAAAGATGTACAGCGGGCTTACTTGGGCAGGGATCTGGACGTCTAAAAATTAAGAATGTAACTCATGAGGTTGAGAATCTCAGGTTCGCTTTCCTGAGCCCATTTTTGCTCAGACCAGGCAGAAAAAGGGTTTTTGTCCCGGCCTGTAATGCCGTCAGGTTTTTGTTCGGCAAAGTCTGCCGAACAAAAATGTCTTCGTTAGTCTGCGTTAGTCTGCGGTTAAAAATAAAAGAGGATTAAGGATTAAGTGTTAAGGGTTAAACCGGGATAATTGCAATGAGCCGGAAAGACGTGAGGATATGATATTTTTGTATTTGGCAACAATTTACATTTGTTGTCGGGTGTTGATTAGTAGGCATCCTGAGGTAACTTCCCCTTACCCCGTAGCCCTTAATCCCTACCCCTAATAAATTAGCCACCGGGTACGCCCGTTTATTTGTGCCATATGACTTAGTTACATCAAGGACGTGTGCTAAAATGATGAAAGAATCGGTTTCGCCGGAAAAATTTGTTAATAACTTGCCATGTAGTGAACCCATGTGCGTTTCCTTGGACAAGCTTGGTGTACCCAAGGATTCCAAGTGGAGAGGACTGATAATGTACATGCGTAGCATTAAGGAGTATGATTTTTTAACAAATAACCAAAAAAGACAAATCCAGCAACTTGTTTTAGAAGTCCTCCAAACAAAAGATTTTTCTGAGCAAAAATTTAGGGAAATAGTTCAGAAACAGGAGAATATACTTAATGCGCCATGCAATAGAAAGTTAGAGGCAGCATTTAAAGCCACAACGGAGTTGATCAAAGAATTCAAGGGATTACTTTTAAAAAGAAGTGGAGATGTAAAAGATTTGGAAGGGGTTACAGTAGAAACCATTTTAACAGAGGGCGACCCTGATAAGATAATTAGAAAGCTAAGAGAAGCATTTCGAGAAGTCATTACCACATTGGAGGAAGATGCGAAAAATCTTGCCCAGTTAAGCAAAACAGATACCTTAACCAAACTAAATAATCGGCGCGCATTTGATGAGTTTATAGATGAGGCCGTAAAAAAAGCTCGTTGTCAGAACAAGCCATTATCTTTACTCATTTTAGATATAGATTTTTTTAAAGAATTTAACGATAATTATGGACATCGAATAGGAGATCAGGCCCTGGCTGCGGTGGCCACGATAATCAAGCGCTATGTTCAGGAGAAAGAGAAAAAGGAAGGCAAGGCCTTTTTCCCTGCCCGGTATGGAGGCGAAGAATTTGTTGTGGTCATGCCCGAAACTGAGTTAAATGAGGCCGGGCAAAATGCAGAGGATATACGCAAGCTTGTAGAAGCCTATAATTTTGTCATTCGTAATGCAGAGGGTCAGATTATTAAAAAGGGGATAAGAATTACCATCAGTGCAGGCGTGGCAGAACTTCAGCCTCAATGGCAGGGTGCCCTGGTAGACAACTTGATCGAAGCGGCTGATCAGGCATTGTATGCTGCCAAGGAAAACGGACGTAACCGAGTGTATTATTTTACGCCAGATGGGTGTGGATGTGTGAACGGGTAGATGAGTGGATGAGTGAAGGGGTAAATGAGTGAATGGGGGCAACAGATTCGTCTAAAATCTTGGCCGAAGGCCAGTGGCTTAACAGGCACGAAATCAAAGAGGGGTTCAAATAAATCACCTTTACCCCGTAATCCTTAACCCTCAAAATCTCCGAGGTTAAAAAATGTACTGGGAACGAGACTACGAGTGCATGGATAGAGAGGAGCTGGAGATACTCCAGCTTGAACGACTGCAATCTACATTAAACAGGGTGCGCAAAAACGTGCCTTTTTATCGAAGCCGTTTTGATGAGCTTGATCTCGATCCCGAAGATATTCGTTCTTTAGATGATCTTAGGCGTTTGCCCTTTACTACTAAAGATGATCTTCGAGCCAACTACCCATATGGTCTTTTTGCCGTTCCTCTGCGCGAAGTGGTTCGTTTGCAAGCCTCATCCGGGACAACTGGCAAGCCTACTGTGGTTGGCTATTCCAAAAACGATATTCGCCGTTGGTCAAATCTTGTGGCCCGCATCCTTGTTGCCGGTGGCGTAACAAAAGATGACCTGGTACAAATTGCCTTTGGCTATGGCCTTTTTACCGGTGGCTTTGGATTTCACTATGGAGCCGAGGCCATTGGCGCATCCGTTATACCTGTTTCCAGCGGGGGCACGCGGCGACAGGTTTTTATCATGCAGGATTACAGGACCACGGCTCTGGTCTGCACCCCCAGTTATGCGCTCTATCTGGCCGATACCATGGAAGAGATGGGTATTAATATAAATTCTCTTTCTCTACGTTACGGGCTGTTTGGCGGGGAGACCTGGTCCGAGGCCATGCGCTCTGAGATTCAGGACAGGCTGAAAATTCTGGCCACAGACAATTATGGAATCAGTGAAGTCATGGGCCCGGGCATTGCAGGCGAATGCCAGGAGCAAAACGGGCTACACATAAATGAGGATCACTTTCTGGCTGAGATTATTGATCCTGAAACAGGCCAGCCAGTGGAGCCAGGACAGACCGGGGAACTGGTCCTGACTACCCTGACCAAAGAGGCCTTCCCTATTATTCGCTTCCGAACCGGTGACTTGACCCGGCTTATCACTGCCCCCTGCCCCTGCGGCCGCACCTTTTACCGCCTAAGCAAGATCTTAGGTCGCACTGATGACATGATTATTATCAGGGGGGTTAATGTTTTTCCCAGCCAGATCGAACCTATCCTTCTCGAGATAGAAGGGACAAAGCCGCATTATCAGATTGTTGTGGATCGCGAAGAACACCTTGACCGGGCAACATTGCTAGTAGAGGCCAATGAAGCCCTGCTTTCTGATAAGATGCGGGAGACGCAGGAGTTGGTGAGCCGTATTAAGAAACGGCTGGCTTCAGAACTAGGCGTTACTTTTGAGGTCAAGCTGGTCGAGCCCAAAAGCCTTAAACGCGTCAAGGATAAGAAGAGGCTGGTTATTGATAAAAGGAGTTTTTAACAGCAGACTTTTTTAAGGGGTAAGAGTTAAGGGGTAAGAATTAGGGGGGTACGGGGTAAGGGTAAGTTACCTCAAGATGCCTACAATCAACATCCGACAACTAATCTAAATCCTTTGCCAAATACAAAAAATATCATATCCTCAAGTCTTTCCGGCACATTTCAATTACCCCGGTTTACCCCTTAAACCTTAATCCTGTTTTATTTTTAACCATAGACCCACGCAGACCAGAGCAGCCAGCAAGTCGCCGGCTGCTCTGGCAATCTGTCCCTTCGGGCCAGGTAAAACGTATTGAAGTACGTTTTGAGCCAGTGATTTTAACCAATGGGTGAGGTTGCCAAGGGCAGCTTCGCTGCCCTTGGCAATGACATTCTCGCTCCTGTCATTGCGAGCGAAACAAAGAGGAGCGAAGCAATCTCAAACTCTGAACTGCAAAAAAAACGCACAATTTAGTTTGAATTATTAAAGGTAACATCTGCTTAGAAAATTTAGCCATTAGAAATCCTGAGTTTTCTTAGGGGAGATTTATTATTGTATACCCAGCTCGGGGAGGCAGCAGGAAGCTCTGTGTCTCGGTCTAGCGTACCAAAACAGGTAGCGGGCGGGAAATTTGTCCCTCCGAGAGAGGTAATGAGAGTCAGAGTATTTCTAAGTGCAAAAAACCTAGCCACAAGAAGAGCATGAACTGCAACCACCGGCACTCAGTTTCATGCTTGAAGTTATGAAAAATCCCATCTCATTAAAATCCACCTTGATAGGGGCTGCTATTTTCATCAAGCTCTTGTCCACCAAGAACTTGAAACCTTCTACCTCATAAACCTCATCGTTTTCATTTTCCTCATCCAGGCCAAGGGCTAATCGTGGTCCACCGCATTCATTTGCCATATAAACTCTGATGGGTGATACCTCGTGATTGGCAAAATACATGTCCAGTTGTTTTTTTGCAGCATCGCTTAGTTCGAACATATAATCCTCCTATTCCCTAGTTTTTTATCAAAAGAAATTGTTTTTTTGTATTTGTCAAATAGATATTTATTATAAGGTTTAGGATATAGGATAAGCGACTCTTCTTATTAGGAGTTTGGTGTACTTTGGTTGAGTAGTTGAGTAGGGTGGAGTTGGATGATATGAAAATGTCTTTTGAGACTTTGGAAGCTTGGCCAATGCAGATACAATGTCCTTTTATAACCGTAGACCCACGGAGACAAGTGCGCCTCGGCGACTTGCCCCGGGCGCACAGCTAGTCCCGGCCTTTCAGGCCCGGATGGATAGATGTGTTCGGCTCTTTCATATATATTACGGCTATCATCACATCGGGAAAGCTATAGTTACTAAGCTTAAGCACGGCCTGTAAGGCCGTCAGGTTTTTGTTCGGCAAAGTCTGCCGAACAAAAATGTCTGCGTCGGTTTGCGCTTAAAAAAATAAAAGAGGGGTTCAAGTAAGCAGCCCTTACCCCGTACCCTCTGATTCTTATCCCTAAAAAAGGTCTGCGGTTATAAATAAAAGAAAGTTGAGTCAAAAATTATTCTTGCATGATGATATACACCGATGTATAATAAAAGTTATACATTCAAGTATTATACATCTGTGTATAAAAAAGGTGGGTAAGATGACAAATCCTTTCTATTATGGTGGAGTGGTTAATAAGGATAATTTTTGCAATAGATATGAAGAGATAGCAACTTTAAAACAAGATTTTCTATCAGGAATGAATGTTTTAATCTATGCTCCAAGAAGATTTGGCAAGACATCTTTAGTTTTAAAGGCCTTGGAGGAGTTAGAAAGTCTCAAGTTTATTTATTTAGACTTAATGTTAATAACTGACAAAAAAGAGTTTATAAACAATTATTTTAATGAAATTAGCAAAAAAATAGAAACTTCTACAGATAAGGTTATAAAATTCTTAAAAGGTATTTTAAAAATAAGGCCAAATATAAAAGTAAGTTTTGATGAAAGTGGAATTCCAAGTTATTCTTTAGAATTTTCTAAAGATGAAATAGAAAATACCTTGGAGGAGGTTTTGAATCTGCCGTATCGCTATGTAAACCAGAAAAAAAATAATATTGTTGTCATATTTGATGAATTTCAAGAAATTGTCAATTTGGGGATTGAGGAAAAATTAAGAAGCATCATTCAGCACCATGGTAATAAATTGACCTATGTATTTATGGGAAGCAAGAAGTCCATTATGAAACAACTGTTTTTGGATAAATCAAGGCCGCTTTATAAGTCGGTTAAACACTTTCCATTAAAAGGAATACCTCTTAATGAGTGGAAAGATTTTATAAAAGAAAACACTAGTGTCCGGTTAAAAATATTTCAATAAAGGCAATAAGTTAGGCGATTTGTTTCGTTGTTCATTTTGTTCATGT
>NZ_JAGUQP010000037.1 GCF_018704065.1 Desulfovulcanus ferrireducens
GACCAAAAGCTGAGTTACGGTGTCTTGATGCACCAGAAAGTTGAACGGTCTGTCACGCCTAAATTCTTATTTCTTTATCTCTTAAATTTGAAAACAGGTGATGTAAACATACGAGAAAGTTGAGTTAAAGCTTCATACTTTCTAGTTATGTAGCTGTAGCTCCGTACTCTACGAGTTTGGGTTGTGGGGAGTGGATTTTACAGAACTGAACCCGGGACCAACTTACCGGAGCCATTGCTTTCCGAGCCCTATCTTCCTATCTTATCGATTGACCTTCTTCCAGCGGAGCCAGAGCCATTTCTGAATTTCAACCACGCTGTAAATGATGAGCCCAACGGCCAAGATTAGGGCCCAAGATTCAAGCCCGAGAGGAGCACTTTTAAACATGCGGTTCATAACAGGTGAATAGGTAAAAAGCACTTGTAGAACCGTCATTAAGGTGACGCCGCCTAATAGCCAAGGGTTTGAGAAGAGCCCCACCGCAAACATGGATCGGGTGAGCGAACGACAGTTAAACAAATAGAAAAGCTCACCTATCACGAAAACATTGACAGCTACAGTCCTTGCTTCCGCCTCTCCCGCCCCCCTGCTCAAGGTCCATTTAAACAAACCGAATGAACCCGCAAGGAGCAGTACCCCCACCAGACCAATTCGGAAGATCAAAATGCCGGAAAGAATCGGGCGCTGAGGATCCCGTGGTGGTCGTTTCATGATCCCGGCTTCCTTCGGCTCGAACGCAAGCATAAGGCCCAATAACACAGCGCTTGTCATATTAACCCACAATATCTGCACCGGCAGAATTGGAAGCGTTACGCCGGCAAGCACCGCTACCATGATGACCAATCCTTCCCCGATGTTGGTGGGCAGTGTCCAGGTAATAAATTTTATCAGGTTGTCGAAGACTCCGCGGCCTTCCTCAACTGCAGCCTCAATGGTGGCAAAATTATCGTCGGTGAGCACCATGTCGGCGGCCTGCCTGGCCACCTCTGTACCGGCAAGCCCCATTGCCACGCCAATATCAGCCCGCCGCAGAGCCGGGGCGTCGTTGACGCCGTCCCCGGTCATGGCTACGACATTTCCACGTGTCTGAAACGCCTCTACCAAGCGAGGTTTGTGCTCCGGAGACATCCGCGCGAACACGGCTGTATCGACGACGGCTTCGATAAGCTCGGCATCCGAGAGTTTGCCCAGGTCGCGTCCGGTAAGTACAGGAAAATCCGGTGGGTCAAGGTTAAGTTGACGGGCAATTGCTACTGCTGTTCCGGGATGGTCTCCAGTGATCATTTTGACCTGGATTCCGGCCCGCTGGCACGCGTGCACCGCATGGAGAGCTTCATTACGGAGAGGATCGACCATACACTGAAACCCCAAAAAGACCAGACCGCCAGCAACATCGTCCAGTGTCACAGTCGCAGTGCCTGGTGGCAGTTTTTTGCTGGCAAATCCCAGTATACGCAGCCCTTTCGAGGCAATCTTGTTCACCTGATCGTAAATACGTGCACTGTCTAAGTCCGTTGGCTCTCCATCGGCGCCGAGAACAGTCTCGCAACGGGGCAGGAGAACCTCTATCGAACCCTTCAGATAGACGACCGGTTCGCCTGCGCTGCCTCCGTGCAGCGTTCCCATGTATTGGCGCTCAGACCCGAAGGGAATCGCATCCAGTCGCGGCCATCGTGCCAGCTCCTCCTCATGCGAAAGTCCGGACTTACACGCCGCGACGATCAGCGCCCCCTCGGTAGGGTCACCCTGAATGCGCCAAGCGCTTTCGGTCTCTCGTAATAACGCATCATTGCACAAGAGCCCCGCCCGCAAGACTTCCATCAGTGCAGGACGCGTCCGGGGATCGATTTGCTCAGCGGATTGGTCAAAAAACTTGCCCTTGGGAGCATACCCGATCCCGCTCACTGAAAAGCGCTCAGTGCCCGCCACGATCATCTGTACTGTCATCTCGTTACGGGTCAATGTACCAGTCTTGTCAGAACAGATCACCGAGGTACTGCCCAGGGTCTCCACCGCTGGCAAACGCTTAATTATTGCATTGCGTTTCGCCATACGCTTCACGCCGATGGCCAACGTGATAGTCACTGCTGCCGGAAGACCTTCCGGGACTGCACCAACTGCTAACGCTACGGCAGCCTTGAACATGTAAAGCCAGGACTCGCCGCGCAAAGTCCCGACGAGGAAAGTCACGATGGCCATGCCGAGAATGACATAAAGAAGAATACCGCTGAAATGGGCGATCTTTCGCGTTAATGGAGTCGCTAGAATTTCCACCGAGGAAATAAGTTTCGAAATACTACCGATTTCAGTATTGTCCCCGGTAGCCACAACAATCCCCCTCCCGCTCCCGGAGGTTACCATCGTGGAGGAGTAAGCCATGTTCTTTCGCTCTGCCAGCACACTATCACGCTCAAGTATCCCGCTATTTTTCTCTGCGGGTACAGACTCGCCTGTCAGGGTAGACTCATCTATTCGCAGTTCGCGGGTCCATATCAAGCGAAGATCAGCGGGGACTTTGTCGCCGGCTTGCAGCAACACTATGTCGCCGGGTACCAAATCGCTGGCGTCGATACGCTGACGCTCCCCACCACGCAAAAGCGTTGCCTCGCTAATTATAACCTGCGCAAGCGCTACAATAGCATCAAGGGCCTTGCCCTCTTGGAAAAATCCAATCATAGCGTTGAGTATGACCACCCCAAGGATTACTCCCATGTCCACCCATTCCTGCAAGACTGCTGTAATGAGCGCTGAAGCAAGCAGGATATAGACCAGCGGCTGGTGAAACTGTAACAAAAACCGGATCAAGGGCCCCTGTCTCTTTTCTAAAGTAAGAACATTGGGGCCATAATATTCCTGACGGTTTGCGACCTCAAAGGTATCCAGTCCCTTATCTGAGTTTGTCTCCAGCAGATCCAGCACTTCAGAAACAGGCAAATGGTGCCAATGTTTAGCAAGAATGCTTTGCATTTCCATTAGTCAAAATCCTTTTCAGCTTTAAAAACTGACTCTGGTCCGTGTCTTGCTATATTTTAAATTATGGACCTATTTAATTTTGATCCGACCACATTTTTAAGTTTCTTCCTGACTCTGTTTCGTATAAGTTTAGTCCTGTTTTTACTCCCTTTTTTTGGGGGAGAATCTTTGCCCAACCCGGTTAAAGCGGCTGTCTGCCTGGTCCTGACCTTAGGCCTCTGGCCTAGTTTATCTTTTCCGGCTGATTATTTTCCAGTACATCCCTTCGGCATCGCAGTTATGTTGCTGGGAGAATTGATTCTTGGGCTAATACTAGGTTTAGTTGTCAGGTTTTTGTTCGCAGCAATTCAGACCGGAGGACAGCTTATAGGTTTTCAAATGGGCTTTGCCATGATTAATGTCGTCGACCCCATCACTGGAGTTTCCGAAGCGGTCACTGCCCATTTTTTATACATGACATCCCTTCTAACCTTTCTTTCTTTAAATGGCCATTTATTTCTACTTAAAGGACTGGCTCAAACTTTTGAACTCGTCCCACCCGGGGGACTTTTAATTACTCCCCAATTGGTCAACCAAATTTTCCTTTTTTCAGGTCAAATTTTTGTCCTGGCTATAAAAATTGCTGCCCCTGTCATGACTGCCATATTTTTAGTGGATCTCGCGCTGGCTCTTATCTCCAGAGCCGCTCCACAGATGAATGTCCTCTTTGTCGGCTTTCCCCTAAAAATTGGCGTAGGTTTTTTGTTCCTTGGTCTATTATTTAAAATTATGAGTGTATATCTCTCTGATTTCGTGCATAACTTAGGCACATATTTTGGACAGTTATTAAAGGCGATGTAACCAGGATGCCGGATGCCAGCTAAGAATTGATTCCGCGTTCAATCAGTAAAGATAAGTGCGGAAATGATGATTGCAGGGATTGGGCTCTAAATTTAGTTGCTTCAAAAAATTCATTATCAGGACTTTAAAATTTTAACGACTCAACCTTAAAACCTCTATCACTATGCCTCAACAAGATCCAAGTCGTACGGAAAAAGCAACGCCCAAACGGCGAAAAAAGGCTCGCCAAGAAGGTAATGTTCCCCGCAGTCAGGAACTATCCAAGGTGATGAGTCTCTTAGCCGGAGTCATTGCCCTGCGCATTGGTATCTCTTTTATTGGAGAACAAATTACTGACCTGTATAACTGGTTTTTAAACAAAGGTATTCATACCCAGTTAACCCAAGACAATGCTTACGCTATATTTTTATTCTGCTCACAAAAAATTGCCCTTATTGTTCTTCCTGTCATGATATTTATTGCTTTGATCACCTTCATTACCGTCCGCTTACAAGTAGGACCTTTATGGACTACCAAACCCTTAACACCCAAATTCAAAAACTTTAATCTAATAGCCGGACTAAAAAAAATATTCTTTGAGCCCAAAACTTTTATCCGCCTAGCACGCAGCCTGCTTCAGGCTTGTGTCGTGGCCATAGCTCCTTATCTAGTGCTTAAATCTGAATTCCACAATCTTTTGTCCCTGTTTTATGAGAGCACAGCAGGCATTTCCGCTTACATATTAAGTACAGGATTTAAGATGACCGAGTACGCCCTTGTCCCTATGCTTATAATTGGCATAGCCGACCTCATCTATACTCGCTGGGATTATGAAGAAAACCTGAAAATGACTAAACAGGAAATTAAAGATGAGCGCAAACAGAGTGAAGGAGATCCAACCATTAAGAGCAAACAAAAACAGAAGATGCTCGCGGCCATGCAAAAGAGAATGATAAAAAAAGTCCCTGAGGCAGATGTGGTCATTACCAACCCCACCCATATAGCCGTGGCCCTAAAATATGATCCCATACAAGCCCCAGCCCCCTTAGTCCTGGCTAAGGGAGTCAATCATGTAGCAGAAAAAATTAAAGAAACTGCCAGAAAGCACAATGTGCCCATCAAAGAAAATAAACCTTTGGCACGAGCCTTGTATAAAAGTGTTGAGGTAGGTGATACTATTCCCGAAGAACTATACAAGGCAGTGGCAGCTATACTTGCTCAACTACATAAATTTCGCCGCCAAAACTAGACAACTTTTAC
Source organism: Desulfovulcanus ferrireducens (assembly GCF_018704065.1). Taxonomy (NCBI): domain Bacteria; kingdom Pseudomonadati; phylum Thermodesulfobacteriota; class Desulfovibrionia; order Desulfovibrionales; family Desulfonauticaceae; genus Desulfovulcanus; species Desulfovulcanus ferrireducens. The sequence goes on from NZ_JAGUQP010000037.1 coordinate 5,053, forward strand.
AAAACAATACCACCATCCTTGTTTAGTGGAGGAGCAGGGAATGGTGCGTTAATCAAAAGAATTATTAGCTTATTTGTCAGTTAGGACGACGAGTCACCATAGAGGTGTCAATTTTATGGCAACAAAATCAACCGCTCTGAATCTGGACTATTCAAAGTTCTCTAAGCAGGGAGACGTTCTTCTGGCCGCTGGGGTGGTCATTGTCCTCTTTGTAATGCTTATCCCCATGCCGACCATTGTCCTTGACGTGATGCTCGCCTTTAATATCTCTTTTGCCCTGGTCATCCTGGTCACGGTCATGTTTATGAAATCCCCTTTAGAGTTTTCAATTTTTCCCTCTCTGCTTCTAGTGACCACTTTGCTACGTTTGGCCTTGAATGTGGCTTCTACCAGGTTGATACTTATTCATGGCGACCAGGGCACGGCAGCAGCAGGAAAAGTCATTCAGGCCTTTGGCAATTTCGTAGTTGGCGGCAATTACGTTATAGGGATTGTTATTTTTCTCATCTTATTTGCCTTGAACAAAATGGTCATTACAACCGGTACAACAAGAATCGCTGAAGTTGCTGCTCGCTTCACCCTTGATGCTATGCCAGGTAAACAAATGGCTATTGAAGCAGACCTTAATGCTGGCCTTATTGACGAACAGGAAGCCAAAAAACAACGTGAGCTGATCCGTAAGGAAGCTGACTTCTACGGAGCCATGGATGGTGCGGGCAAGTTCGTCTCAGGAGATGTTAAAGCCGGCATGCTCATTACAGCTATCAACATCATTGGCGGCTTTTTTATCGGGGTAATGCAAAAAAACATGAACTGGATGGAGGCCGCCCAGACCTACACTTTGCTGACTATTGGCGACGGCCTGGTCTCCACTATTCCTTCTATAATCATCTCCACTTCTGCAGGCATTATTGTCAGCCGGGCAGCAGCTGAAGCTCAAATGGGTGAAGAATTTATTGCCCAATTGACCTTTCATCCCAGAGCCTTACGCTTGGTCTCAGTCGTCCTGGTTCTCTTCGCCATAGTCCCGGGCATGCCTACTTTTGCCTTTTTACTCCTCTCCGCTACGTTATTTACCCTATCTCTTTTAGCGGCCAAAAATAAAGCCATGCTCGATCAAATGGAAGTACAGAAAAAGAAAACCCAAAAGGCACCCCAGGATACTCCGGAAGAAGTTCAGGCTTTACTTCCACTGGATATTCTAGCATTAGAAGTCGGCTACGGACTCATCCCTCTGGTAGATGAAGACCAAAATGGGAACCTTTTGGCACGAATCAAGTCCATCAGACGTCAATTCGCCCTGGATATGGGTGTCATCATTCCTTCCCTGCATTTAAGGGACAATTTAGAGTTAAAGCCTGGTGAATATGTTGTTCTCATAAAAGGTAATGAAGTGGGAAGGGCTGAAATCATGATTGACCATTACCTGGCCATGGATCCCGGTGATGCTAAATACAGGATCAAAGGAATTGAGACGCTCGAACCGGCTTTTAATTTACCGGCTCTGTGGATACCTAAAGAAAAGAAAGAAGAAGCTGTTATGGCCGGATATACTGTGGTTGATCCTTCAACGGTCATTGCTACCCACTTAACTGAAATCTTTAAACGCAACCTGCACGAATTCTTAGGACGCCAGGAAACTCAGAATCTCTTGGACAACCTGGCTCAGAGAGCCCCCAAGGCCGTTGAAGATCTGGTTCCCAATATCTTAAGCCTTGGTACTGTTCAAAAAGTACTACAAAATCTTGTTCGAGAAGGTGTATCCATCCGCGACATTCTAACCATTGTTGAAACCCTTGCAGACTATGGCCAGCAAACTAAAGATCCTGAACAGCTTACTGAATTTGTCCGCCAGCGTCTGGGCAGGACCATTGTCAAACCTTACCTGACTCAGGACAATGCCTTGCCGATTCTGACCCTGGACCCGCAGATTGAACAAACCTTTCAGGAAAATTTACGTCAGACAGAGCAAGGCACTTATCTGGCAATGGAGCCACAACTGGCCCATTCTATTATCCAGGCCATCAACAAAACCTTGGAAAAGGCCATGATAAGTGAAGGACAGCCGGTTTTGTTGGTCACTCCCATACTTAGACCCCATCTGGCGCAACTATTAATACGCTTTGTGCCCAATTTACCTGTTATTTCCCAGGCCGAAATACCGCCTGACATCCGTTTGGAATCCGTTGGAGTGGTGAGTTTAAACCATGCAAATTAAAACTTTCCGTGGCAAAACATCATCTGAAGTGATGGCCCGGGTCAAAAAAGAGCTGGGACCTGATGCGGTTATTCTGAGCAGTGAAAACATCACTGAAAACGGCCAAAAATGGTATGAAATAGTCGTGGCTCTGGAAAGGGAAGTTGAGAAAGATTTAAAACCCCAGATTCCCAAAAAAACTAATTTTGATCTGGACTTCCGCCTGGAGTGGGAAAACTTTAAAAAAAGTATATACGACCTGGTCAAGCCACAGCTAAACAGAGAAAACATAACTCCTAGACAAAGACAGGTCTTGGATTTTCTGGAAAAGCAAGGGGCAGGGACCGATCTTATTTTAGAACTCTACAACAAAGTGAGCCGCTCTAACAATACACCTATCCTAAAAATCCTTGGGCAGACCGTAAAAGTAGCTCCCTGGACAGAAAAATTTGTTTCACAACGAATACATGCTTTTACCGGACCAAGCGGTACTGGCAAAACAACTACTCTGTTACGCCTGGCTCTGGAGATAAAAAAAAGACAGCCCCAAAAAATTCTGGTCCTTAACGCAAATAATACTCAGGCCGGCGGCAGATTGTACTTGAAACATTTTGCCGAGTTATCTGGCCTCGCTTACACTGAGGTAACCACTTTGGATCAAAAAACATTTAAAAGATTCGATAATTATGATTATATTTTTGTTGATATGCCGAGCTTAGGCCCTGGCAAAACTTTAAACACTTATCTAACCGAATTAAAAATCATTCGAGAAGTAGCCATTCACTTGATTTTTAGCCCTGTTTACTCTTATGAACAATTTGACTTCTTTGCTCAAAAATATTCTCATTCTCAAGTAAAAAGCCTTGTCTGGACGAAACTGGACGAAGCTTGTATTTTTGGTTTATTAATAAATTTGGCATGGAAAATGGATCTGCCCATTTCTTATTTCGGCTATGGTCCCAGCCTAAAAAATTGTTCAACATCAGCCACCCAAGACAATCTATGGCGGCTGATTTTTAAAAAAGAGTTGCCCAATGGATGTAAAGTTATTAGTTATTGACGCCTACTCAATAATATAATTTATGGTATGCTCATGCACAAAAAACTTCCTATAGTCATATCCGTTACCTCTGGAAAAGGTGGAGTTGGTAAAACTAATATTTCAATAAATCTCTCTTATTGTCTCCAAAAACTGGGCAATAGGGTGCTTATTCTGGATGCAGATCTGGGCCTTGCCAATGTGGATGTGCTTTTGGGATTGACTCCCGAATACAATATCTTCCACCTACTCAATCAAGGTGTTTCACTGTCCAAAATTTTACTTCAGACAAATTATGGTTTCCAGATTCTGCCTGCCGCCTCAGGAGTCACTGAAATGCTTTCCCTGTCCACGGGTCAAAAACTTGAACTCCTGGAGGCAATGGATTATCTAGAGGATAAGATAGACTACCTTATTGTGGATACGGGCGCGGGTATCAATGACAATGTCATTTATTTTAACCTGGCAGTTCAGGAACGACTGCTCATTCTGACCCCTGAGCCCACTTCTCTAACCGATGCTTACGCCCTGATCAAAGTGCTTAAAAACAAACATAACATTCAAAAGTTCAGGGTTATTGTAAACATGGCCAAAACAGAAGTTGAGGCCAAAAATGTGTTTAAAAAACTCTATGCTGCTTGTGATCATTTTTTGAGTAGTATTTCTCTTGATTTAGTTGGAATCATCCCCCATGATATAACTGTCAAAAAGAGTGTCGCTCGGCAGGTTCCTTTCTGCCATGAGCAACCGCAGGCTCCGGCCACCAAGGCCATGCAAGAAATTGCTCGAAAAATAAACAACTGGCAGGCAGCAGAACAACTTGATGGCAATATCAAATTTTTCTGGAAAAAACTCCTCTTCCAAGAATAATCCCTGGACTATTCTGGAACAAAAAGGAGTGTGCTTTCTCCGGTTGCCCTCCTGGCAACAAGAAGATATTGTTCGAAGTTATGCCCCCAAGATTAAAATTAGTGCCTTGCGTTTAAAGGCAAAACTTCCCAAACACATCGAACTGGACGAACTTATCAGTGCCGGAACTTTAGGCCTTATTGAAGCTCTAACCAATTTTGACCCAGAGCAAGGTATTAAGTTTGAAACCTTTGCCGATAACCGTATTCGCGGAGCCATGCTTGACGAGCTACGCAAATTGGATTGGTTCTCCAGGGGGCTAAGACAAAAAATAAAAAAAATTGAACAAACCATTCGAAAGGTTGAACAAAATACAGGTAGTGTACCCAATTCACTTGAACTCAAGGAAATTACAGGTTATTCTTTAGATGAAATCAACAAAGTGTTAGTAGCACTTCAAAACCAGGTTTGTTTAAGCCTGGACGCAATTCAGGAAAATTTTGTCTTACCAGATAACAGCGAGCGTTTTAAAGAACCGCATGCAAGGGTATTGATTAAAGACCTGGTAAACAAAATTGCCAAACTGATTAAAGAGTTAACTGACCGTGAAAAATTGGTTCTGTCTCTGTACTATGTGGAAGAGCTAACCATGAAAGAAATTGCTCAGGTCATGGAGATAACAGAGGGAAGAGTTTCTCAACTCCACTCACAAGCTATAAAAAAACTGAGAGATAAATTTACACAAAGATACGAAAGAAATTAGGAGGAGGTCATGGCTATCGACAAAAATATGCGCATTTTAGTGGTAGACGACTTTTCAACAATGCGTAGAATAATTAAAAACATTTTGCGGCAGCTAGGCTACAATAATATTGTTGAGGCGGACGATGGTACTACAGCATGGGAAATTTTAAATAAGGACAGAATAGATTTCATTATCAGCGATTGGAACATGCCCAAAATGACCGGCATCGAGCTTCTGCGAAAAGTAAGAGCTAGTGAAGAATTTGCAGACCTTCCTTTTTTAATGGTCACCGCTGAAGCTCAACAGGAGAATATCATAGAAGCCGTTCAAGCTAAGGTATCTAATTATATAGTTAAACCATTTACTGCGGAAACGTTAGGTAAAAAAATCGAAAAGATTTTTGAAAAGTAACTAAAAAGTGCAAGTTCTCCATTGTTATAATTTACCGAGGGCAAGTAAGTCTAACATCAGTTTATCAGTATACTTAAAAATTCCTACTGTTTTACCTGTCCTCGGCTTTCGCTAATGCGTAGCCAAATCGTCTTTATTGTTTATCTGAGATATATAGCCCAAATAAACATATATGCTATTTATAGTTCCTGATCCAGAAGAATCCAACCAGAATAACACAGAAGAAAAGGTTAAACTTGATACGTCAGAATTGACTATCGACAAGGGGACACAAAAGGTCGAACTGGATCTGGATGACGCTCCTTTTTTAGAGGAAGAAAAGGAGGGAGAAGAGGAAGAGAAAAAGGACGAAAAAAAAGAAGTTTCTGTAGAGTCTGAAGAAAAGCCAGAAGATCAGGTTCCTGTTCCAACACCATTTTGGAAAAAAAAATGGTTCTTTATAGCTCTGGCAGGAGTAATTGCTTTAATTGCTGTGGGTGCTTATTTTCTTTTTTTAAAACCCTCTCCACCACCTCCTCCTGAACCCCAAAAACCACAGGTTCAGAAAGCAGAACCTTCTCCCCCTCCGCCGCCTCCTCCGGAAGAGATAGTTATTCCCTTTGAACCGTTTTGGGTCGAACTTACGTTTAACGGGCAAACTAAATTTCTATACTGCAAACTATCTTTTTCCACCACAGACTCCAAGTTGGAATGGGAGGTCAAACGTAAAACTATTATTTTGAGAGATGCAGTATATTACTACTTACGAAACAAAAATTTTATATTCTTAAACAATAAAAAGAATGTAGAGCGGTTAAAGGAAGACATACTGTCAGTAGTCAACCAATATTTAAATAACGGCCAATTGAAAAAAATTCTTATTGAGGAATATGTGCTTAAATAATGGTAAATCCTATTGACCTGCCGGTCATTTTCTCTCAAACACCGCAAATTCAAAAATTGCAAAATGCAATTCAAGCTCATCCTGAAGCTCAACAGGCCTTTACTGCCGATTTAGTGATCCAAAAACAAAAAAAGGAAAAAGACAAAGTTCCAAAAACAGAGAAAACAGATACTGAAATCCAAATCAAAGAAGATAAACAAAACAAAAAAAAGCAACAAAATTTTATGACCAGAGATCGTGAACAAAAAGAGAAAAAACAAGAAATAGAAGAATCTGAATCCCAAGTATCCGGTTCCGGACACTTGATCAATATCAAAGTATGAAGTCTTTGTTTAGTCTATCGCGATCCGTCTTGTACTTTAAAAATTTTTGTTTACCCAAAGAACCCTGCTCGTCCGCAAGCAAGCCTTGAGAACAGGTCCAAGTCTTTGTACCAGCATGAAAGAAACCAGGATTAGAATAAACTATGGGACTTAAGTTGATAAAAAGGTTTGGCCACAGGCACTCAGGACTTTTCCAACTTTAGGCACATTAAAAATGTCATATTTTCAATGGACAATTTTTTTCTCTAGCATTATTGAAATCATCCTCTTGGTTTTGGTACTATTTTTTTTCCTCCGCTTGAGAAAATCAGAAGCACTGCTTGCTGAGCTGCAAAAAAAACAACATGAATTTGTGGAGAAGTTATCCTTTAACGCCCAGTTAGAGCAGGAGTTGGTGGCCAGCTTTAACCAAAGGCAAAAAGAGCTTATTTTATTGGAAGAAAAATTAGAGACCAGGGCTAAAGAGTTATCAAAATTGGTCAAGGAGGCAGAAAAATTTACCAAGTCTCCCCTTTTTTTAAAACAAATTATCATCGCTGGATACCGTTCCGGACAATCAATTGAAGAACTGGCCAGGACCACTGGCCTAACCAAAGATGAAATTGAGCTTATTGTTGATTCTGACAAGTAACTGGTTTTCAATTTTTAAGGATTGAGGTCCATGGAGAAGACAAATATAAATCTAAGTGTGATCATCCCGGTAAAAGATGAAGAAGATAATATTTTCAGATTGGGTCAAGAGGTAACTAGCGCCCTATCTTCCACAGATTGGTCCTGGGAATGCCTATGGGTCGATGATGGCTCTGTGGATGCCAGTCTATCCCGACTCAAGGAATTACATCAAAAAGACAAGCGACATAAATTTATTCAACTGGACCAAAATTACGGTCAGTCTGCGGCCATGTTTATCGGCTTTAAGCAGGCTAGAGGTGAAATCCTGGTCACACTAGATGGCGACGGCCAAAATGACCCTAATGATATTCCCCGTCTAGTTAAATTTTTGCTCGAACACAACGCCCACATGGTTAATGGTTGGCGTAAGAACCGACAGGATAGCTTGATCCGAAAACTATCGTCCAAAATTGGAAATGGTTTTAGAAATCTTATAACTAAGGACAATATAAAAGATGTTGGCTGCTCAATCCGGGCATTCAAGCGGGAATGCGTCCAGGATATCTTTTTATTCAGAGGAATGCATAGATTTCTTCCTACTCTGGTACGTATAAATGGGTACGCAAAAATTTTGGAAGTCCCTGTCAACCACCGTCCCAGACAATTCGGTCAGACCAAATACGGCATCAGCAATAGACTTTGGGTAGGTCTCATGGATACCCTGGCTGTATTATGGATGCGTATTCGCAGCGTGAACCCAAAAATTAAAACGAGCTCTTTGGATTAATAAATGGAAGAAAAAATTTGGCTTGGAATCGGGCTCTTTGCTCAACTACTCTTTTCAGCCCGGTTTCTGGTCCAGTGGATTGCCAGTGAGCGGGCCAAAAAGAGCGTCATGCCTGTTTATTTTTGGTATTTTAGCATGGGTGGGGCCGTACTCTTATTAGCCTATGCCATCTACCGTAAAGATCCGGTTTTCATTCTCGGTCAGTCCACAGGACTACTCATTTACAGCCGTAATCTCTACCTTATTTACAAAGAAAAAAAAGAAAAGCAGTAACATGCTTCAATGTCTGATAATTGATGGTTTGGTGAACGGCGTAAGGTACGAGAATAAGATAACCTTTTCATCTTCGTTCCTTTGCCGTTCAATCCAACAAATTTAGCTAACTCATAAATGGACTCAATCAGATTCAGACAACGCTTTCAACCCGGAGATATAGTATCGGGCACAATACTAAACTTCAAAAACCCATATCAAGCCTGGGTTCAAATCCAGGACTTTAAACTCCTTGCCAGTATGAATGCCCGTTATCCTGAAGGCACAGAACTTTTTTTTGTGGTAGAAAAACTCTATCCCCAAATAATTTTAAAGGAAGTAAACCCCAAAGAACTTAAAGATAGAGGACTAAACATTATTGTCTAATCAAAATTCGACTACTATTTTGTCCAACCTTCCCATTCGTCCTTCTACCCCTTGGCTGGCTCCCCTGGCTGGCTTTTCAGACTTACCTTTTCGCCTTTTATGCCGCGAGTTTGGCTGCCAGGTAGCCTGTACGGAAATGGTCAGCGCCAAAGGTCTCTTGTACCGCAGCCAGGGGACAATTGAAATCTTGCGCACCTGTCCCCAGGATAATCCGCTTGTGGTGCAGCTTTATGGCTCTGAACCAGATACTCTGGCCCGGGCAACTGAAAACCTACTTGAACAGGGTTTTAAATATTTTGATCTTAATTGTGGTTGTTCCGTAAAAAAAGTGGTTAAAACCGGCTCTGGTGCAGCCCTGTTAAAAGCTCCCGATCTTTTAGTTAGCATCGTCAAAGAAATGGTTAAGTTAGCCGCTCCAGGATGTGTAGGAGTAAAACTACGTTTGGGGTGGTCAAAAAACGAACCGGTGTACATAGACCTGGCCCGGAGACTGGAAGCCATAGGAGTCGGTTGGATCACCTTGCATCCCAGATTTGCAAAACAGGGATTTTCTGGGCAGGCAGATTGGCTGGCCTTGAAAAAACTAAAAGCTTCGGTAAAGATACCTATAATAGGCAGCGGAGACCTGTTTACTGCCCATGATGGGCTAGATTGCCTGGAACTAACCAGAATCGATGGAATAATGTTTGCCAGAGGGGCCCTGTATGACCCATCAATTTTTCTACGGTACACGTGCCTGATAGAAAAGCAAAAAGCGCCTCCCAAAGACGGTCATTTTTTGGCGGCCATGATCCTAAAAATGGCCAGGTTGTATCAAAAAATAGATTCATCACCGCGGGCCCTATTAAAAATGAGGACTTTGGTACCGAAAATGATCCGGGATTTGCCAGGGGCAAGGTTTTTGCGTAATGAACTAACTCACTGCTCTTCATGGAGTCATTTAGAAGAAATTTTAAACCGTCTGCGTTTATTGGGCTATGCCTGAGTCCATCACTTTCAGGGAATAAGGAGTTATGACTAAAGAAATTATTCTTGCCGGAACTGCTGGTTTTTGCATGGGAGTCAGCCTGGCATTGCGCAAGTTAGACCAGGCTCTGGATAAACACCGGGGGAAAAACATCTACACTTTGGGTCCAATTATCCATAACCCCCAAGTATTAGAAAAATACGCTCGTTTAGGCGTAAACATAATTAAAGACATCGGCCAACTCCAGCCACGCGAAAGCGTGGTTATTATCCGGGCCCACGGCATACCTTTAGAAACGGAGAACAGATTGCGCCAACGCCAGGTAGAGATTATTAACGCTACCTGTCCCAAAGTCAAAAAGGCCCAGATTCTTATTCAGAAACACAGTTCACCATCGACTCATTTACTGCTTTATGGAGAACCTGATCACCCTGAGGTCAGAGGACTTATTAGCTATGCCCTGGGTAAAACATACGTTTTCGACAGTCTTAAAAACTTACAGAAGTTGAGTCTCGATCCCAGTGAACATTATTTTTTAGCTGCCCAGACTACCCAGGATAGAGAACACTTCTATGAGATTAAACAATTTGTCCAAGAAAAATTTGATCCCAACCTCGATGTTCTAGACACCATTTGCGACGCCACCAAGAATAGACAGGAGGAAGCACTACAAATTGCACGACAGGTCGATTTTATGATTGTTGTGGGCGGAAAAAATAGTGGCAACACCAGAAGACTGGCCAAAGTAGCTCAAGAACAAGGAGTTCCCTGCGTGCATATTGAAACCAAAGAAGAACTACACCTTCCAGACCTTGCCAGATATTCAAAAATTGGATTAACCGCAGGGGCATCAACCCCTGACTTTATTATCCAAGATGTCTATAATACTTTAAAATCCTTAGCTTAGAGGAAAAAATGTATCAAACCAATATTCTTTTGGAATCCGGAACCAATGAACTGGAAATTGTGGAATTTTTTATCCACGAACAAATCCCCGGACAAGAAGAAGTATATACAGGCTATTATGGAATCAATGTAGCCAAGGTCTTGAAAATCATTAAGAAACCCAAAATCACAGAACTACCGGAAGTCCCACATCCAGCAGTTCTGGGCGCTTTTAACTTACGTTCCTCTATCATTCCTCTAGTGGACTTAAGTCTCTGGCTGGGCAAAAACAGAATTCTCGATGAAAACGCCAATGTTATAGTTACCGAGTTCAATAAAGTCGTTAATGGATTCTTAGTGTCAGGAGTGACCAGGATACACCGCTTAAGCTGGGAGGATGTGGAGCCGCCAAGTAATTATGTGGCACAATTTAGCTCTAATAGCATTACAGGAGTAGTTAAACTTGAGAACAGGATCACCTTTTTAATCGACCTAGAAAAAATTGTGGCTGAATTAAACCCAAATACAGCTCTCAATTTCGATAAAAACTTAGATGTACGCCTGGATGACAACTATACAGCTCTGGTGGCTGATGATTCCGACACTATTCTGGAGATGCTTGCCAACCTTCTGGAGCAAGCCAATTTTAAGGTAATCAAGGCTAGTAATGGTTTGCAAGCATGGGAAAAATTACAGGAGCTCAAAAAACAGGCCCAAGCTCAGAACAAGCGCATCAATGATCTTGTCCAGATTGTTGTCTCGGATATTGAGATGCCAGCAATGGACGGCCTGACTCTAACTAAAAAGATTAAGCAAGATCCAGAGTTAGCTACCCTGCCAGTGCTCTTATTCTCTTCCCTGATCACAGAAAGAATAAAGCATAAGGGTGAATCAGTGGGTGCAGACGATCAAATTTCAAAACCAGAAGTGAGTGAACTGGCCATACGAGCCAAAACATTGATTGAAAAGACACGGGGTGGCAAGTAGTTGGTGAGTAGGTAAAACTTTACCCTCTCAACTTTCTCGTATGTTTACATCACCTGTTTTCAAATTTAAGAGATAAAGAAATAAGAATTTAGGCGTGACAGACCGTTCAACTTTCTGGTGCATCAAGACACCGTAACTCAGCTTTTGGTC
>NZ_JAGUQP010000038.1 GCF_018704065.1 Desulfovulcanus ferrireducens
ATATTGGGAATCGAACGAGATCATTAGACCCCGTTCTTCAAAATATTTTAGATTCCTGGAAAAGCAAAAAATTGGAAGCTAATTTGTCTCATATGTGTCGAAACCACACAAATAATACCAATATCTTTTTCTTGTCATATTCTTCAAATACCAACCCCCATTGTGGAAATATATGTGTTTGCTTCCACAGTATCAGAGCTTCTTCTATCCTGTACACCAACCATCATTTTACTTCTTCTATTTTTAAAAAATTTCAAAACTTGGGGCCGACTCACTCCATTTTTCCTCATCCCTACTGTCAATAACTCTTTTGGCGCAGGCAGGGCACAGACGCACAATCATTAAATCATCCTCCTCATCAATGATTTCAGATAGTTGCCAGCGCAGCTTTTCCAATTGGGTCTTATTCATTCGCACCCGAAAAATAGAATATTGCAAATGTTCGCCAACTCCTTTTAGAATTTTAAAAACTTTTGCCCATCGTTTCTGATCTCTAATATCATAGCAAACCAAGTGCCAGTGTTTATCAGCACTCATTTTTTCTCCATTTAACGACTTTTCTGGTGTAATAATTATAAAATACTATAAGATTAGAACTCGTGCATCAACGCACTCGCAAGCGGGCAAATAGACCGGGCTGACCGGTCCACTCTTTTTCCAACAGTCTTACTTCAAGCTCTATTGTGCGGGAGTAACTTAAAGAATATTTTAGAACCGGATGCTTCCATTTTTCTCTTTTGCGGTTTTCATACAAAGAAATAGCCTTTCGCCGGCCTTCTTTGTTTAACCAGACCTGCTGGCCAGTGATCTCAAAATCTTGTTTACGCCATTGATTGCGGTTGACAGAAGCAATTAACGGCATGTCCCACAGAATAACCCGAAACAATTCCATCAAATCCAAGGCTAGAGGATAGGCAGAGGAGCGGGGGGTATGAAAAAAACCAAAGCAGGGATCAAGCCCTACAGCCTGAATAGCAGCTACGCAATCTTTATAAAGCAACGCATAACCAAAAGACAGCAAGGCATTAAACGGATCTCTAGGTGGACGCCGATTGCGGCCATTAAAATATAAAAAATTGTCTTCTGGCAGATTTAATATACAGGTCAGGGCCTTAAAATATTCTCTACCTGCCCTGCCCTCATGTCCGCGCATCTCCCCAATTACTTTATCATGTTGAGTAATAGTTTCATTACCAGTCTTACTCAGTGATTTTTCTATTCTGGCCAAGGCTTTTATTTCATGGCGAATGCTATTTATACTTGCCTGCAATGCTTCCTGGCCTTGTGTTTCGTTTGAACGCTTTGCCCTTGTTGCTCGCAGGATATATTTTAACTGGTTTTCTACTTTGGCCCGACAAAGTTTGGCCACAAGCAAAATTTTAAAAAGTGGGTCGTGAAATGTTTCATATTGACGATGACGGCGCTGCACATATCCAGCGCCTTTTTGCAATGCCCCTACATAATGCCCGCCATAAGAAAGCCAATGAATACCTATATCATTTGCAGCGCAAAAATGAATGGCTTGAGTGGATATTTGAATATTGCCGTGCAAAACAAAAGACGCAACATTTGCCCCCGGAATAGACTTTTTATTTCCATCAGGTAAACTAATTACAAACTGATATCCATCCTTATGAATTGCAGCCCCCTGCTCCAGAAGATGAATAACTCTTTTTTCATCTTCAGCAGGGAACAAACGCAAAGGCTTTTCTTTTTCTTCTTCTACAAAACGCTCTTCCTCTGGCAAACATACTGGCGCAAGAGAACAGGCGCGGCATAACTTTTCAGGCACACTAACCTGCGGTCTTCCAAGTGATGAACGTAGCCCCCTGGCCTTTTTTACTGCGTTTAAAACTTCTTCCTTTGCCTTATCTAAATCAAAAGGAATAATAATGGTTTTATTGTCTGCATGATAACGAATACGTAGTTCTTTTACCGGGCGATTAAAATGTTCAGAAACAAGAAGGCCATAAGCTGTTGTCTGGAGGTGATCACTGGGCCAGGCTTGATTGCCTTTGTTTGAACGACCTTTTTTATGCTCATAAATGATAAGTTCCCCGGCATCTGTGCGCACATAGTCAACTTTGCCACGGATACCTAACTCCTGGCTGGCAAGCTCTAACGTATATTTTTTGCTTCCTTTGTCCAATTCTTCATGCAGTCTGCGGCCAGCATAGACATTGGCATCTGCAACTCTTATTTCTTCCACTTCCTCCAGATAAAAGAGCCGCTCACAATAGGCCAGAGCATGCAGAGCCATCACTCGAATGAGCGGCTCATCTGTTGTTTTTTCTGCCAGAAAGTGAGACTGGAAAATGTCTTCGTTTTCTATTGTGTTGGACATGACTATTTACTTTAATATTTGACTTTCACCCATGCCTTTTGTGGTACGTCTTTTACCGGCCTTTTTGTTGGCACAAACAGAGCTGATCTGGTTTTACTCATTTCAGATCGGTCAATAGTGATGGTTAGTCTGGTGATGTGTTCATTATACTCAACTTCATCATCTGCCTTTAAGGGAATATACCAGTGGGCAGGTTCTGGTTCAGTGATTATTTCCAACCTGTCTATTAAAAAATTATTGTCTCCCAAAAAAGGCAGGCCATATTTTCTCTCTTTTTTTCCTGCCAGGCCTTTTTTTACTTTTTCCTCCAACTCATCATTACCTTTTAAAGCTATAAAAACTCTAATATCTGACAAAAAAGCACGCCTGGCAGGAACAATATTGTATTTACTACCCTTAGCCATATCTTTTCGCTCTTTACCACTACTGCCTACAGGATAATTATGAATTTGTTGATATAAACTATGGGTTTCAGGAAATTCTAGGGCTGCCAAAGCAAGAGAACACTCAGGCAACCCGGAATCAATTTTCGTCATTACAGATTTGTCGTCATCATAACGCATCTCTATGCCAGCAATATTTAAGAGCAACCCATAAGCAGCAGAAGGTGTAATAAACCTGGCAGTTGGTCTAAAACTGCCAGCAGTAAAGGTGCGAAATGTGGCAAAGGGAGCCTGTAAATATAAAATTAGCATATCTATTCTCCGGATGCGAGCATCTTTTCCGCAACAATATCAATCAACTTTTGAGGATTTTTTTCAAGAGTAGCTCCTTTTTCTTTGAGACAATTTATTTGTGTCTCATCCATATCTTTAACAACTTTGCCCCCAATATAAAATTCAGAGCCAGGATAATCATCATGTAAAATTCCATCTATGACTTCCGGGAAAAGATGTTTATTATCTTTAATTTCAAAGCCATAAGTGGAATAACCAGCCACCAATAAATCAGTTAAACGAATAACTATACTGGCAGGCGCCATTTCAAAATAACTGCGGGCATGATTGCCAGCAACACCATTTAACTGGCCAATGGCTTTGAGCAATGTCTTTGTCCAATCTTTTTTCTGTTCACACTCATTTAAGTTTAGGGCAAAAGGATATTGAAAAGGAGTATAGGTTACTTCCCGATGAAGAAGCTGAGAGTTTTCTGCATTTTTGCAGGACTTTATTTCTTTTGGAGTTACATCTTGGGGAGACTGGGTAAAAATAGAGTCATAACGATATGGCTCTAAAGCTACAGCTAGGTTCATCCGTAAAAGAGAATCTCTTTTAAAAGTAAATATTTCTGGATTACGTCCTCTTTCTTTTAATTCTTTTAAAATCTTTTTTCTGTCATTGCTTCCAGCAGCAATAAGCCAGCCCATAAAAAAATCATCTGCAAATCTGTCTGGATCAGGATAATCCTGAAATTTTACTGCCAGTTGTTCTTCATCATTTAATCTCTCCCTATTACAGGGAAGACCAAGTTCTTTTAAAATATCTCTTAAAGCGTTTCTTATAGCTTCTGGAGAAATAACAGGATACTCAAACCTGCCCATGGTTATTTTTTGAAGCACACTTCTATTTTCAGCAGACTCGCCACGATAGTTTGCACTTGGGGCAGCATAGGTCAATACTGTTCCAAAAATGTTCATTTATTCGTCCTCCTTGTGTTGAATATTTTTAGCCAGATAAGATGCAGCAGAAATTGCCAGCAAAGATAAGGATTTTACCTTTTCCCACCCGCCCTGCACCAAGGCATCAGAAAGGAGAAGGTATTCATCTTGAGGCAAAAATTGGGGCACAGAACAAATAGTGCCAGTAAAATATTCCACAAAATCCTCTTCCTTTCGCCCACGCATAGCCAAAAAGGCATCCATACTTACCTTTTCAATGGCTTCCTTGTATTCTTTATTTTCAAAAGGATAAATAGTCTGGCCTTTTTCATCAGTTTTAGTGGATAATCCAGATTTGTTTAAGGCTTTAAGCAAAATATAATGCCTGACTATTCTGTAAATAATTTTTGCCATAAACATTTCTTTACTTTCTTCATTCACCTCTTTGACCTCCTTTATTTTTAATTTTTTAATAGTCAGTTGAAACAGATTATTACAATCTAAACCGAAAAATTTAAAATTTGTCTGTTCTGGAGTTTTTCCTGTTTTCCAGACAAAAATTTCTGAAGGAAATGTATTGAAATATTTTATGCTGCCAAAATACCACGGGTTTTGTGCGAGAACATTTTGTAAATAAAACCTTTTAAAAATAGGATTCATATTTGCCTGTCGCATGCGTTCATATTTTTCAAAAATTTTTCTATCTGGCAGTATTTTTTTTGCTCCCAACATACGCACATTGTTGCCCTGTTTTTGCATATGATAAACTTCCAGGCCAGAAATAAAATCAAAAAAACCTCCCTGGCGACGACTTTTATTGATCACAAGAAAATAAAGATATTCCAATGCACCTTCTTCAAAAAGAGTTATCTGTCCTGATGCAGGAGTATAATTTTTAACATCAACAGGCATGTTTTCCAGCGTTTCTATAAGAACATAATAAAATTCTTCAATATCTGCTGGTTCAGGAATAACAATGGCATGTCCCCAATCCTTCCACTTAATACTGCTTTTCCTTTCTTTGTTTCTTTTTAATTCAACAAACTTTACAGAAAACACAAGACTTGCAATATACCAGAAGTAAAGCAAAAAATTTTCCTGTGGAAGTCCCTTAAAGGGCACCAGCTCTGCATTCTCCTTCTGTGCACCAATAAATACAGAACCAGCAAAACTTTCCTCTTTCTGTTTTTTGGCTTTCATAGCTTTCCAAACCTTTGACGCTTCGGAAGAAGGGATTCCTTTTGCCCTTTCTTCATAAACTCCCCGAGTTTTTGGCTGGGCACGCAAGACCTTCCAGAGCATCTTCCTCCATAACTCTAACCAATTTTCACAATCATCCGGGTAAAATGTTGTAAAAAAACTCCCTTTTGGCTGTAATTCGTCATAAATAAAATATTTTGTTTTCTTCTTTTTTCCATTTTCTATAGTTTCCTCTTCTTTAATCTTTTTTGGTTTTTTACCGCTCCATTTACTTTTTGATTTTACCTCCACAAATTCAGCATCATACAGATCATCAAACAATAGCTGCATACTTTCTCTGGTAAAAGTAATAACCACACGTGATGAAGTCATCTCTTCTACTTCTGGCAATGGAGACATCTTGCGTCTTCGCATAGATTCAATCAAAATCAAAATTCCTGCCAGACCTGCCTTATGTTGGGCAGTGGGCAAATCAAACAAATTATAAGTTAAAGTAATTTTGTCTTCTTTTTTCATATAATCATCTCCCAAGGTGTTTTAGCTAAACCAAATTTTTCACAATAATAGTCAGCAGAAACTATTAAAGGAAATCTTCCTATTTTAGAAGATCGCCTTACAGACACTTTTCTGGGCACAGGCACAATAAGCCCATCAAAAGGTTCTTTTTTATTTTTCAAATCAAAAAACCTTTCAATATCGCTATCCAGTATGGCCTGGACACATTGGTTGTTATAGTCTGCAATGTCTCGCGTCTTTGCCCAGGGTCCATCTCCCAAAAAGGCATTGTATTTTTCTATTTCTATCATTTTGGCAGTCAAACCTTCCAAAAGATGTTCCAGTTCCAGTTGTCTTAATTTTCTCTGGTTTATCTTTTTCACAAATTCTCTTACTCCTTGCAGATCACCATCTTTATAAGGTGCATTATTCTCTGGAAAATATAAATAAATTTCACCACAATCATACTTTAAATGCCGATTGCATCTTCCCATTCTCTGAATAAGACTGGTAATAGGTGCGGTTTCAGTAATTAGAACATGGGCATCCAGATCAAGACTCATTTCACACAGTTGCGTGGTTATAGCCAGCACTGGTTTATCGCTTTTAAAATTTTCAACTACTTTTTGGTGAATTTTGATCCTGTCTTCCAGTTTAAAACGGCTATGATAACACAAGACATCTTTATAAGTATTTAGTTCTTGAGCCAATTGCTGGCAGCGATCCACAGTATTGACCACCCAGAGCACCTTTTTGCCCTGTTCCAAAGCATATAAGGCTATATCTTTTGCCCTTTCTGTATCTTCAATGAGGTTTGTCTGATAACGGGGTATCTTTATCTTTTGGGATAGGTCATCCAACTTTTCAGGATCATCAGGAAAAATTTTAAGGCCACACTCCTCTAGTTTCTCCCGTCTGGATGGTGTTATGGTGGCACTCATGCACAATACTGGCAGATCAAATTCCTCTAAAAATTTTTTTAAGGCTGAAAACAAAGCACTATCTAGGCTATGAACTTCATCCACAACCACTATGCTATCTACTAACAAAGGCAAAAGACATACAGAACGATAAGAATACTGCATAACCCCTAAAAATTGATGAATGGTTGCACTAAAGATACGCCTCTGCCAGTAAGCAAGGGCAAATAACCTGTCTTCAACTTCAAAGTCAGCCTGACTGCGCCCATCAAAATCATCAAACATATTTTGCAAGTCAAAACGAGCAGAAGAATGAAGCAAGATTCCTTCAGGTGCCCAGGATACATAGTCACGAAAACCTTCACTGGCCGTTGCTCTGGTGGGGTAAAGAAACATCACCCTGGCAGTGGGTTTCTTGTTTAACTGTGCTCTTATCCATCTCCACGCAGCCAGAGTTTTACCACTGCCACAGGCTGAAACAAGAACCGCCCTTTGTGGTAAAGTATCGGCAAGAAGCTGAAAATCCTGCCACTTAAATGGTTTCTGACTCTTTTCTTCTATCTCTTTTTTTCTGGGAGTTATTATCTTTGCAGTGATGGTCTTATCTGTAAGCAACTCATCTTCATCAAATGCCTTTTTCAGCCAGGAGAACAAAACTTTATTCTCCCTGCTAAGACCAGACCCAGCACTGTCAGCTACAATCAAAGCTGTTTTTACGGCCAGTAAAAGCCTTTGAAATATTTTATCTCGTTTACATTTGCGATTTATCTGATTAAAAACTTTTTCTAACCTTTCTTTATACTCATACTCACTTTCTTCTAAATCACAATTTTCAGGCAATGATAGGCTAGTTATGGGAGGAAAATCTGTCTTTTGGGCTAGGTAATTTATAATCTCTAAAATTTGTTGGACATAAATACGAAGCACCAGAAAGGCTTGTCCTTTTTCTCCTGTAAGTAGATTCTTGTTCCGAGGTTCAAGTTTTAAATGGTGGCATCCTATGACACTGATAATAATTTCAAAATCCGCATTTTTTATATTTACAATCCAATCCTTTATTTCAGGACATAATAAAAACATTGCACTTAATTGTTCATGGCGTATTTCTTGATCACCCTTTTTTCTAATCATTCGCTGAAAACCGCTATTAGCTTTGCCAAGGTCATGTAAAATACATGCTATTAGAGTATTTATAAAAAAAATGGGATAATATTTTATATTAAGACGGAAAAATTTTAACCACCTCTTCGCCAGCCTGGTAGAAAAATTGGCAGTTCCAAAAAGATTTATAAAAGCTTCCACCACTGCCTTTGTATGCCCCAAAAGCGTGGCCTGCTCAGGTGGATTGTCAGGCTCAGGGCAACATTTAGCCAGCAGACATTTGAATTCCATTTTTTGGCCTCCAGGGTTCAAAAAAACCACATCCCATTTTGCGTCTGCCTCCAAGGCCATGCTCCTGCAGCATTATGGACTCTTCAGCGGTTAATTCTGAAATAAGCAAAGAATATCCAACGACCTGTTTTCCATGCACTTTAAAAGTGCGCCTTTTCCCCAGACTGAACTTTCCCCTTACGTTTAGTTCCTGCATTTGTCTTGCAATTTCCTGCTTAAACCTTTCCTCATTATGGCCGTTTTTTGTTGTTACCAGATGGGCATAAAGCGCAGTTGTAGGGATAAGAGGCTTAGTTGTAGGAACACCAACATCCACTCTGTGTCCTGAAATATCCAGACTTTTTCCTGACAGTGATAAATATTCTGGAATAAGTGAACCTGGCATTCTGAGCACTAATTCTGATATTGGTTTAATGGAAAGAAGGCCATTGCCCACGTACCGGCCCCTAATAAATCTTAAGCCAACACGTGTCTCTGAATGAAAATGAGGCAATATTTTACTTATGCTGCCAAACAAGGCAAATCCATGATCAACAGGAAGTGTATGACCTCTTAAACTAAAGCAAAGATTAACATTAGGATTTAAACTCATAAATTTATCTCCCTTTCTTCCTTATTTTCATCTCTAACTTACTAATCAAACAAAACGTTAAATTTATCCATCTTAAGCCTAATTTAATTTGCATAAAGTCATTGAACAAGACGCAACCTGGAACTAATCTGACTTTAAATTAACTATGTTTACAGTTAAGACTAATCCATATTGAGCTTAATAGTCAAACTAAAAAACTTTTATTTCTTTATAAAAATAGAGACAAAACTTTTCAATATTCATTTATTTAGGTAACATGCAGACTATTTATTTTTAATAAATATAGATTGACCTGTTTTTTTATTTTTTGATATTAAGCACAGGCAGGTTATCATATAGTGATATACCTACCATTTATTTTCATTTTTTTGGAGAAAATCATGAGCAAACTTGAGCGCATTTACTTTTTTCATCAGCAGGTATTGTCCGATAATTATCCTAATGCTTCCAGCATAATAGACGAATTTGAGGTTTCTAAAGCCACTGCTCACAGAGATATTGAATATATGAAAGAGAGGCTCCTTGCTCCTTTGAAATTTCATCATGGTAAAAACGGCTATTATTACGAAACACAATTTTCTTTGCCTTTTGAAAACAGCCCGCAAATTATTTTTTTACTGACTATGGTACATAGACTGGCTGAAGAGTCAGGGCTTTCGGCACTACCCGAGGTGGAAAGGTTAAAAAAACGGCTGGGAGAGCTTTTATCTGCCGACTACAAAAGAATAATCGACAACCTGCGCTGCGAAAGGATAGAGGTGCAAAATATCCAGCCTGAGATATTGAAAACAATAATAGAAGCCTTTCATCTCAGGCGCCGGATGGAAATCATATATTCTAAGCCAGACGGCTCTATTTCCAAACGTATCATAGAGCCTTTACGCTTTATCAATTATCAAGGCCGCTGGTATGTCCTGGGGTTTTGTCATTTAAGGCAAGAGCCGCGCACCTTCCTTGTCGCTCGTATCCGGGGAGCAAGTGTGCTGAAAACTAAAAGCCGTCCAGAAAATGAAATCGGGCTCGATCCGGACAAGCTACTGGACTCGGCTTTTGGTATTTTCAAGGGGGAAAAAACCAGACAGGTAAAAATTTTATTCACAGGCAAGGCAGCAAATATAATCAGGGAGCAGAAATGGCACAAGGACCAACAGCTTGAGCCAGCCAAACAAGGAGTAATACTCACCCTTCCGGTGGCAGATTTTACAGAGATAAAGATGAAGGTACTGCAATTTGGGGCTAACGCCAGGGTTCTTGAACCCCGTTCACTAAAGCAAGACATGGCAGAGGAGATAGCCCGGATGTATGAGGGAAGTAGGATTAAGGGGTAACATCAGGGGTAGAGGGGTAAGGGTAAAAGGGAGAAAAAGAGATTATAGAAAATCCATTCACTGTTCACGAATAAATGGGGTAAGTAATGTATTGGAAAGATTTGAGGGTATGGCAGAAAGCGCATGAGCTAGTTTTACAGATTTATTCTGAAAATACCCCAAGAGTGGCTCTGGTTATTTGAAGCTGCTTAAACCAGAGACGCGTCTTGAGGTGAATCGAGATTGTTTTGCCGGGTTCCGGTTGAATATTTTCATGGATCCAGATGGTCAATGTGCTTTGCTCTATTTTATGAAATCGTCCACTTACCAAGTCTTTTGGTTGTCCCAGGCAAACTGCCGGGAGTTTGGTACCACTTCATCAACCCTGTATGGACATGACATAAATTGTTACATGTCCTCCTTTTTGAAGAATATAACGTGAGGCCTCTGGGGTAACATGAACATCCATTTTACACACCAACTTTGCATGGAGCCATGGTCGGAGAAAACCAAGAGCTCTGGTTGTGATTGATTCAGGTTTTAGTTTAAAAAATAATATACCATAGAGCAACAAAACAGTAAACCTTAATCCGTAAGGATCACAGGGGGTTAGTAAAATATAAGATAGGGGTAAGAGTTAAGGATTAGTGGTAAGGGAAATGTATCAGGGCAAGCGCATCTAAATAAGAGAAAACCTCGCGTCGGGCCGAGTGGTTTTTGTTCGGCTTGGAACTCAAGACGAACAAAAAATGTCTTTCCCTTGGCGTCTTGGCGCGAGATTATTCTTTAAAATTAGATAAGTTGACCCTGGCCGGGAAACATCTCCCTCTTGACCTGAAACAATATTCAAATTAGTTCCCAAATATAGGCTACAGAAACTGTGCCCTAAATGTTATAGTCTCCAATCAACCAAAAAGTCAGTAAAGGTGGATAGATGATTCCTCTAAAAGACAGTATTCCCCATAGGGAAACCCCATTCGTAAATTATGCA
The DNA here is from genome assembly GCF_018704065.1 of Desulfovulcanus ferrireducens. Taxonomy (NCBI): domain Bacteria; kingdom Pseudomonadati; phylum Thermodesulfobacteriota; class Desulfovibrionia; order Desulfovibrionales; family Desulfonauticaceae; genus Desulfovulcanus; species Desulfovulcanus ferrireducens. The sequence continues at coordinate 10,839 of NZ_JAGUQP010000038.1, forward strand.
ATTATGGCGGTAAACATCCTGGTCTTTTTTATCCAGGTTTCTTTACCTGAACCCTATTTAATTACCTTTATCCACAAGTACGGTCTTGTCCCGGCCAGATATACCAATGAAGTCTGGGCCTTTTTTGCAGGTCTGCCTCCGTGGGATTATTCACCCTTTTTGACGAATATGTTTCTGCATGGAGGTTGGTTTCATCTTATTTCCAATATGTGGGCCTTGTGGATCTTTGGAGACAATGTAGAAGACAGGCTGGGGCACTTCCGTTATCTTATTTTTTATATTCTTTGCGGGCTTGCAGCCAATATGACCCATTTCCTGACTGATTTATACTCCACTATTCCTGTTGTTGGAGCATCCGGGGCAATTGCCGGCGTCATGGGTGCATACCTGATCTTGTTTCCGTATTCCAGGATAATAACTTTAATCCCTGTTTTCTTTATCCCCTATTTTATTGAGATTCCGGCAGTTCTGTATCTTGTTGGCTGGTTTGTTTCTCAACTGTTTCCCGGAATACTGGCTATTGTATCGGCAAATAATGGTTCCAGTATTGCCTGGTGGGCCCATATTGGTGGGTTTATTGCCGGGATCATCCTTTTACCCCTCTTGCGCAAAAAAGAGTATCGTCGGCTTTATCCTGACGAAATTTTCATTAATTATCGCAACTTATAGGAGGTCACTTTATGCATCCATTTGACTTGTTGTGGATCTTTTTTATTTTATCTGCCCTGCAGCCCGTGCTCAAACAAAGAATGCTGGAGGCCAGCAGGCAAAGGCTCATTGCAAAAATTGAGAAAAAACGGTCATCACGGGTCATCCTTTTGGTTCATCGCCAGGAGACCATGAGTTTGCTGGGCTTTCCGGTGTTTAAATACATCGACATCCAGGACTCCGAGGAAGTCTTGCGGGCTATTTACATGACCGATCCTGATGTGCCATTGGATATTGTCCTGCACACTCCGGGCGGCCTTGTTCTGGCTTCGTTGCAAATCGCCCGTGCCTTGAAAAAGCACAAGGGCAAGGTCACGGTTTTTGTTCCTCACTATGCCATGAGCGGTGGGACAATGATTGCCCTGGCTGCTGATGAAATTGTCATGACTGAATCATCTGTCCTGGGGCCAGTGGATCCCCAGCTCGGTGAATACCCTGCGGCATCCATTGTCAAACTTACCCAGCAAAAAAGCACCGATAAGATAGAAGACAAAAGCCTGATCATGGCTGACGTGGCTGCCAAGGCCATTAAACAGGTTGAAGAAGCAGTGTATGAACTGTTGGACGGCAAGGTTGATGAGGCCAAGGCCAGAGAATTGGCCAAGACGTTATCCGAAGGCAGATGGACTCATGACTACCCCATCACCTTTGAGGAAGCCCAAAAGCTGGGCCTAAATGTATCCAAAGATATGCCGGCTGAATTTTTACAGCTCCTAAGCCTTTACCCTCAGCCCGTGCGCAAAATGCCTACTGTTGAATACCTTCCCATCCCCAAAAAAAGTAAACAATAGTTTTTATTGAGCTGATTGCCTTGGCCCAGGCTAGAATTTGTCCTGGGCCAAATATTCACTTCTTCGCTTTGCGAAGGAAAAGTGAACGAAAAATGAAACTCGTCCTTGTCCAGCCTCCTATTCAGGACTTTTACCAGACCAGCATCCGGCTACAACCCATCGGCCTGGCTTATCTGAAGGGAGCTGTGCAAAAGTTTCTGCCTGAAGTAAAAGTTAAAATACTTGACTTTCACCATGGCTTTGGCCGCAAAACTATTCCTATCCCCAAGGAACTCTCCTATTTGAAAGACTTCTATCCCTGTCCGGATACAAGCCCGTTCTGCACATTTTACCATTATTACCATTTCGGAGCGGACTTTATCCAGGCCGCGCAGATCGTGGCCGAGGAACAACCAGACCTAGTGGGGATATCTATTCTTTTCTCTCCCTACTTCAGAGAGGCCTTAAGACTTGCTCAAGAAATCAAAAAAAGAATCCCTGTGCCTGTTATTGCCGGGGGCAGCCATGTTTCGGCAGAGCCTTATTCAATTTTAAAAAAAGAATGCATTGATTTTATCATTCAAGGGGAAGGTGAAAAGCCCCTGGTAGAGTTTTTAAAGGAATTTACAGGAGATAAAAACTACGCACGGGTGCCTGGTTTGGGATTTAAAGAAAATGGGCAGGTACATCTGAACCCTGTAGGACCCAACTATGGTCTGGATAAACTGCCCCTGCCCGACCTGTCGGATTTTCCCCTGACAAGGTACCGGATGGGCAAAGACCCCATCTATTTTATAACCACATCCAGGGGATGCCCGCATAAATGCTCCTTTTGTTCGGTCGGGGCCACATTTGGCACGGGATACCGGAAGCGAACCGTTGATTCTATCCTGGAAGAAATGAAAATTCGTTACGAGCAAGGTTATCGGGTCTTTGATTTTGAAGACGATAACCTCACTTTTTTCCAGGATGAAATGAAAAATCTATGCCTTGCCATTCAAAAAACTTTTCCCCCGGGGCAGATCCGGTTGGTGGCCATGAATGGCCTCTCTTATCTTCACCTTGATGACGAACTGCTGACTCTTATGCGCCAGGCCGGCTTTACCGACCTGAATCTTGCCCTGGTCAGCTCTGGCCAGTCAGTGCTTAAATCCTGTCACAGGCCTCATACGGTTGAAAAATTTACACAGGTCGTGAACAAAGGTTTCGAGCTCGGCTTCCACATGGTTGCCTACCAGATATTGGGACTTCCACAGGAAACTCTGGCCTCCATGATCAAGACACTCACATTCCTGACCAGCCAGCCCGTGCTTATCGGCCCATCCCTGTTCTACCTGGCACCAGGCTCAAAGATTGCCCGAAAGTTTGGCCCCCTGGCTGAAAAGGATTTTTTTCTGGCCAGATCCACGGCAATGGCCATAGAGACGCAAAACTTTAATCGCGAAGACCTTTATTCCCTATTTATTTGCACACGTATTATCAACTTCCTGAAATCAATTGCCGGCAAGGAGAATATCAAGCTCAGCCAGGTTCTTCGCATGAAACAGCCCTCAAACAAACGGTTTGACCTCGGTCTGACCATTTTAAACAGACTCATCCGGGAAAAGGCCCTGTATGCCTATAACGGCCAGAGCTTTCATAGGCTGCCAAAATTCAAATGGGAAATTTTTAAGAGAGTATTTTCAAACCTAAAGTTTATCACGTGTAAAGATAAGACCAGGATTGAAATAGATGTGGGGCTTTAGGGATGCGCCTGCAAAAAGTCCCTTTTTCCAGGCAATGTTGAATTTTGAATTATGAATGTTGAATTATATAAACGGGTTATAGGATGTTTTTTTTGTAAAAATTGTGATTTTTTAATTTTTGCAGTTGCATCTTTAGGGTTTAGGGAATAATTTGGCTATCCAAGTTTTCTCAATTAAAATTTTTTCATCAGAATAAATCCTGCCTACAAATTTATCACCGGTTTTGTAAGTTCCAACTCCTTTTGGAGTGCCGGTCATAACGATATCGCCATCCTCTAAGCTCATAAAACTCTTTATCTCTTTTAAAATTTCAGCAGGTTTATATATCATCAGGTCATATCCACCGGACTGGACCAATTTATCATTGATTAAAAGCTCCAGCCTTAAGGACTTAAAATCACCGTCAAACTTTACAAACTCACTAAAAAGGGCAGAATTATCAAAAGCCTTTGCCCTCTCCCAGGGTAACCCTTTTGATTTTAATTTGGTTTGCAGTTCACGTTTTGTCAGATCAAGACCAAATCCTACTCCGGCAATCTCACCTTTTTCAATGACAAAACAGATTTCCCCTTCAAAATGACAATCTTCACTTATCCAGTAAAGTTCATGTGAAATTGATGAGTTTGGTTTGTTAAAAATTACCATTGAAGACGGGATTTCATTATTTAACTCTTTAATGTGCTCAACATAATTTCTACCGATACAAACAATTTTGGAAGGAATCAGCTTTTTTGAATTAAAAATTACTTTTTTCATAACTCCTGAACCCTGTGTTCTGTTTCTTTCCTATACCAGTTGAAAAATAACCTCTCTCGCCCGTTCACTTCGTTCACTAGAGGCGCAGAGGCACGGAGTTTTCTTTTTCCTGCCTGGCGAGGCCAGGCAGGAAAAAAACGCCAGCCCTAAGGGCTGATTGAGCCAATCTCTGAGCGTAGTTCGGGGAACTTTATTGCTGTATGCCCAGCTCGGGCAGACAGCAATAACCTCTGTGTCTCCGCGTCTCTAGCGACAACAGGAGCGGGCGAGAGATTCAAAACTTAGATAGGAAGGCGTCAATGTACCTGTCGGATACGCCCGAATTAACATCCGTCCAATCCGAGACGAAGTTGTTCTTAAGCATTTTTTATGGCTTCAACTTCTAACCTGACCATTTTAACATAAATTTTTCCTTCTGAGTCAGGTGGATTCTTCTGAATATACCGATTTACAATTTCATCAATGAACACTTCTCTTTTTTGTTTGGGAATTCGTTGTGTGTAAGGCAACCAGGTTGTTCTTATCCAGCCAGCTAATCCAGAACGCCCATCATGAATCATATCTTTAGTAAAAAGCTCGACACGGATGGGGTTAAAGCCGGAATATTTCAACCACCTTTTATAATCTTTTGGACAATGAAAACCGTAAGGGAATTCAAAGTCTTTAAAATATGAACACCATTCAGCTTCAGCTTTTACTTCATCCAATACAGAAATAACGGAAGCAGCGTTACCCTGCCCTCCCATTTGAAGAAGAATTCTTCCTCCTGGACGGAGACTTTTATAAATACCCTCAAGTACCGGGATATGGTCAATAACCCAATGCAAGGCAGCATTGGAGAAGACGACTTCAAACTTCTGTTCAAACGGCAACTTCTGTGCATCCGCAAGCTGGAAAGAAAGATTGGGATATTTTCTACTTGGATAATTAGTCTTTGCTAAGTTAATCATTGATTCTGAATTATCGACACCAACTACAGAGCCGTTGGGTACATTTGCTGCTATCTCGGCAGTCACCTTGCCGTCACCACAACCTATGTCTAAGATATTTTCATCCCCATTCAGATTGAGCTTGGATATTAACTCTCTGGCCCAACTCAGTTGAGCTGAGGAGTGTCTGGCATAATCTTCTGCATCCCAACTGTACTTGCTCATTGATGTCCCTTTTAACGCATAATAAACGGGAATAGGATTACTTGATGGAATCTCTCTAGTTCCTCATAGGCGTAACCGGTATCTACACCTGTCTAATTTAAGGGGTAGGGATTAAGGGTTACGGGGTACGGGGTACGGGGAAAGTCATTTGATTTTCTCTTTTAGAGTTGTCAACATTCCATTTAATATTCCTTTTCTGTAAAACTAGCTCATGCGCTTTCTGCCATACCCTCAAATCTTTCCAAAACATTTTCCTTAGCCCCTATCCCTTAACTCTTACCCCTTAAAAGGTTTGCGTTCATCTGCGGTTAAAATATAAGCTTTCATAAATAGCAGGTGCAGCTATCGGATGCACCCGTTCTTCATATACTTAAATTTTACGTTTTTGACTGATTTTTACAGCAACCACATTAAAACAATAACTCAACTTTCTGACACGATTAACATCCTCAAGTTACTACACAAATGAAGAGTGCATTTTCTGAAATGCATTACAAA